>UROC01000072.1 GCA_900549345.1 uncultured Collinsella sp. | reverse complement strand
TCTTGAAGGAAATCCGGTTACAATCCGTTTCCTTGATCCGCCGCTTCATGAGTTCCTGGATAATCCTCGCGAGCTCGAGGTCGCCATCACCAAGAAGGAAGCCGCCGGCGACAGCGAGGAAGAGCTTGCCGCCCTGCGTGCCCGCCTGCGTCGTATCGACGGCATGGTCGAGTCCAACCCGATGCTCGGCCTGCGTGGTGTGCGCCTGTCCGTCGTCTTTAGCGATCTGCCGCTCATGCAGGTTCGCGCCGTCGCCACGGCTGCTGCCCGCCTTATCAAGGAGGGTGTCGACCCACGCCCCGAGATCATGGTTCCGCTCGTTTCCATCACGGCAGAGCATGTCCAGACCCGCGAGGTCATCGAGCGTGTCATCGCCAAGGTTTCCGCCGAGGAGGGCGTCGAGCTCAACATTCCCGTGGGCACGATGCTCGAGCTGCCGCGCGCCTGCATGGTTGCTGACGAGATCGCCCATCACGCCGATTTCTTCTGCTTTGGCACCAACGACCTTACCCAGACGACCTTTGGCTTCTCCCGCGACGATGCCGAGGCCAAGTTCATTCCGCTGTACCTGCACAAGAAGATCCTGAAGGACAACCCCTTCGAGACCATCGACACGGCGGTTCTCGAGCTCGTGCGCATGGCCGTGGAGAAGGGTCGCGCCACCAATCCCGACATGCACTTTGGCGTGTGCGGCGAGCACGGCGGCGACCCCAAGTCCATCAAGGGCCTGTTTAACGTGGCCGACGTGGACTACGTGTCCTGCTCGCCCTATCGCGTGCCCCTCGCACGCCTGGCTGCCGCTCAGGCCAAGCTCGAGGCCAAGCGCAACGCCTAGCGCCCCGCACATCGACGTCTAGTGTAGCCCCCTTCATGCCGCCCGTCTCATTCGTGAGGCGGGCGGTTATCATGTGCGGGTTTTGTCTTTTTGTCTGCGTAAAAAATTGTTCTTGCAGCAGAAACCCGCGCGTGTATACTCGAATACGTTTGTTCAACTACGTGCCGGCCAAGATGGTACGGCACCTCTAGAAGAGTAAGGAATTGCACATGGATTACATCCGCGCAATCGAGCGTCAGCAGATCCGCGAGGACATTCCTCAGGTTCGCGTCGCCGACAACGTCAAGGTTCACTACCGCATTAAGGAAGGCGACCGCGAGCGCATCCAGGTCTTCCAGGGCGACGTCATCCGCATGGCCGGCGCCGGTGCCCGCGAGACCTTCACCGTCCGCAAGATGTCCTTCGGTGTCGGTGTTGAGCGTACCTTCCCGCTTCACAGCCCCAAGATCGCCAAGCTCGAGGTCGTTCGCCATGGTCGCGTCCGTCGCGCCAAGCTTTACTACCTCCGCGACAAGGTGGGCAAGGCTGCTCGCATCCCCGAGAAGCGCTAAGAAGATCGCAGCGTCTGTCCACTCGTTTGGACACAAGGGTCACCTTCGGGTGGCCCTTCTTTTTATCTGATTTGCATGCAAGGAGGGCCTGGTATGGCCAACATGACGAGCTCGGTTTCGGCATCGCAGGTTGCCGGTGAGTTGGCGAGCGCTACGTTTGAGGAGATTCCCGCCCTCGTAGAGCATTATCGCGAGGACCCGCGCCAGCAGGTGATCAAGGCTTGTGAGCGCGCCCTCAAACGCCATGCCAAAGAGCTTGCCGAGCGCGAGCGCGTCAATGACATGTACGAGCTTATGCATGAGCTTGGCGGCGATGGGGTGGTCGTTGGTGTCGACGAGGTGGGTCGCGGATCGGTGGCCGGCCCTTTGACGGTATGCGCCGTCTGTCTTCCTATGGAGCCGCGCGTCTGGGGTATCAACGATTCCAAAAAGCTCACGCCCGCGCGCCGCGAGTTGCTCTCAGTGAAGATTGCCGAGGTGGCGACGGCGATCGGTTTTTGCCATATCGCGCCGAAGGATATCGATGAGATGGGCATGGCCCGTGCTATCCGTACCGCCGTCGCGGGCGCCGTGGCCGATACAGGACTCGAGCCCGACTGCGTCCTCATGGATGGCAACCCCTTGGGCGCCGTTCCTAACGAGCGCGATGTGGTGAAGGGCGATGCCAAGATCGCCTGCATCGCCGCGGCGTCCATCATGGCAAAGGTCACGCGTGACGAGATGATGGTCGAGTACGACGCCGAGTACCCCGAGTACCATCTGGCCGAGTCGAAGGGCTATGCGAGCCCCGAGCATATCGAGGCCATTCGCAAACATGGACTTTGTCCGCTGCACCGCGTGAGCTTTTGCGGAAACTTTCTGCAGACTGAGCGCCTTTTCTAGGCCAATTGTGGAGATAGGGACCTTAAAGGTTCTATAAACCTGCTGGTAGCGGGCCGTATGCAACACCATTGCTGCGTACGGCCCGTTTTTTGACGGCATTTGGTCAGCTTTTGGTTTGCTTCCGGTACTTACCCGCATGAAAGGTGCCCTCATCATCGGGGCAATGCAGCGTGCGGAAAGGAGACCCCATGAGTGCCGCAAGCAAAAAGAGCAAGACGCAGCAGCTCAAGGAGCGTTGGGAAAACGGCGAGCTCGACTGCGGGGCGATGACGCCCGAGTTTATCAAGGGACTCAGTCCCCGCGAGCTGGGCATGCTGGGCGAGCTGATCACCATCGACTACTTTAACGAGCGCGGCTACACCTTGCTGGAGCAGGGTTATCGTTGCACCGAGGGCGAGGCCGATCTGGTGCTGCTCGATGAGCTCGACGATGTCGTGGTGATGGCCGAGGTCAAGACCAGACGCGTTGCACTGAATTGCAGCACGCGGGTCTTTCCCGAGGAGGCCGTGGACGCCCAAAAGCAACGCCGCTACCGCCGCATCGCAAGTTGCTATCTCATGGAGCATTATCCGCTCAAGGCGATTCGCTTCGATGCCGTGGGTGTCACCATTCGTGGCGGGCATATCGCTGAGATCGAGCATCAGTACAACGCGTTCGATTGGCAGGTGTCGTGATGGCGTTCGAGACGTTTGCCGTTCACGCGGCCTGCATCCGTGGCGTCGAGGCGATTCACGTCACGGTCGAGGTCTCGCTTGCCGGTGGTGTTCCGGGCATCCAGATGCTCGGCATTCCGAGTATGGAGGTGATGGAGTCACGCGGTCGTATTCGCTGCGCGATGCGCTCCGCCGGGTTCGAGATCCCGCGCTCGGGCATTACGGTCAACCTAGCGCCCGGCGATATTCGCAAGACCGGTAGCGGCTTTGATCTGCCCATCGCCATCGCGGTTCTGGCGGCCGATGGGCAGATTCCCCGTGACAACCTCGATCGCTGCCTTATCGCCGGCGAGCTCGGCTTGGACGGTACGGTGCTTCCCGTCAAGGGCGAGGTGGCGTTTCAGCTGCTGGCTCGCGACATGGGGCTGTCTTTTATCGCCGGCAGGTCAGACCAGCATGTGCCACTCGCGGGCGTGGATTGTGGATTCATCGATCATTTGTCTCAGCTTGCCCATGGCATGGGCGATGCCGCGCGGCACTACTTGGATTCTGAAGTGCTCGAGGCGACCTTTGAGCCCGAGCTCGACTATGCCGACGTACTGGGGCAGGAGGTCGCCAAGCGCGGCATGGCGCTTGCGGCGGCAGGAGAACTCGGCTTGCTCATGATCGGGTCCCCGGGATCGGGCAAGACGATGCTCGCGCGTCGTATGACCGGCATCCTGCCCGAGCTTTCCGTTGAGGATCAACAGGAGGCGCTGTGCATCCATTCGGTTTTGGGTGAGAACATTGATGGCTTGTTGGCGGGGCACCGGCCCTTCCGCAGCCCCCATCACAGTATTTCGACCGCAGGTCTTATCGGCGGTGGGCGCCCGGTGCACCCGGGTGAGATCAGCCTTGCTCATGGCGGCGTGCTATTTTTGGACGAGCTTGCCGAGTTTCCCACGGGTGTGCTGCAGACGCTGCGTCAGCCCATCGAACGCGGCTACGTCAGGATCGTACGCGTCGACGGGGCTTTTACCTTCCCGTCGCGCTTTCAGCTGCTGGCTGCGAGCAATCCCTGCCCCTGCGGCTTTTTGGGCGATCGTGAGGTACCGTGTCGCTGCTCGGCGGCGATGGTCGAGCGCTATCGGTCTAAACTGCGCGGTCCTTTGGCCGACCGTATCGACATGATGATCGATGTGACCCGTCCCGACCCTCAGGTGATTATCGAGGGCGCGGAGGGTATGTCGTCAGCTGAGTTACGTGACTACGTTGTGCGCGGTCGCGCTTTTCGCGCTTGGCGCGAATCCCGTATGGACGATGCTGATGCCGAGGCCGGGGATGACGAGACACGGTCCATTGACGGCGTCGTTTCGACCTTTGAGCTCGATGATGCGGCGGAGAAGTGTGTGCTCGGCCTGTCGAAGCGCACGCATCTCACGGGCCGCGGCATCGTGCGCCTGGTGCGTATCGCGCGTACAATCGCTGACGTCGCCGAGAGCGAGCAAGTGACGCAGGACCACGTGCTCGAGGCAGCGATGTACCAGGGAAGGAGGGACCAATGATGGCCGAGGGGACCTTCGAGCTGCATCCAGGTGACGCGTTGTATCCCGAGACCGTTTTGGAGCTTTCTGATGTGCCCCAGACACTCTATGTGCGCGGCAACCCCGAGGTGCTTTCGACGCCCGCGCTCTCCATCATCGGCGCGCGCAAGGCCTCTCCGTATGGTCTTGCCGTGGCAGAGCTTGCGGCAAAGGTTGCGGTCGAGGCGGGCGTGACGGTAGTTTCGGGCGGCGCGGTCGGTTGTGACCAGGCCTCGGGTTGGGCTGCGGTCAATTCCGGCGGCAAACACGTCGTGGTGCTGGGGACGGGCGCCGACGTGGTCTATCCGCGCTCGAGTGCTGGCCTCATCACGCGCACACTCGATACGGGCGGCGCGGTCGTGTCGATCTCCCCGTGGGGCATGGGTCCGCGCAAGTTTGCCTTTCCGCGCCGCAATCGCGTGATCGCGGCCCTGTCGCAAGCCCTCTTTGTATCCGAGGCGGGTATGCCTTCCGGGACGTTTTCTACAGCCGAGGCTGCTATGGATTTGGGGCGAGAACTTCTTGCCGTGCCGGGGTCGATCCTATCGCCCGAGTCGCGTGGCACGAATTACCTCATTGCGAACGGTGCCTGCTGCATCATCGACGAGGAATCTATCGAGATAGCTATCTCACGCATCTACGGCACCCTGCGCTACTCGCGCCCCGATGCTCCCGGCATTGCCGACCTGGATCCAACGCAGCAGACCGTGATGCATGCGCTCATCGCCTCTCCGCTCAAAGTCGACGACATCGCGGCGCTCGTCTCGCTCGATGCCGTCGGCGTACTTAAACTCCTGGGTTCGCTTGAGCTCGAGGGCCTTATCGAGCGCATGATGGATGGAAGGTATGCGCCCTCCAAGTTTGCCCTTCACGCCCAGACGCCCTTCGGTCACAATGGAAAACGTGTCAATTAGAAAGGTGTTTGCAGATGCAGTTCGATCAGGTGACGGTTATCGGTGGCGGTCTGGCGGGTTCGGAATGCGCGATCCAGCTGGCAGACCGCGGTTTTGCCGTTAGGCTGTGCGAGATGCGCCCCCAGGTTAGCTCCCCGGCTCACCATACCGATCACTTGGCAGAGCTCGTCTGCTCCAATTCGTTTAAGTCGACCCGTCCGGATTCCGCGGCTGGTTTGCTGAAGGCCGAGCTTGAGCGCATGGGTTCAGTCCTGCTCGATTGCGCCCATCGCGCGGCTGTTCCCGCCGGCGGTGCCCTGGCGGTCGACCGCGTCAAGTTTTCCGAGCTTGTCGAGGCCGAGGTTGCCGCCCGTCCCAATATCGAGGTCGTGCACGGCGAGGTCACGCAGATTCCCGAGGGCCACGTGGTCATTGCCGCGGGCCCGCTGTGTTCACCGGCGCTGAGCGAAGAGGTCATGAAGCTCGTCGGCGGCGACGCCCTTGCGTTCTTCGATGCCGCGGCGCCGATCGTCGATGCCTCCACGCTCGATATGGACGTGCTGTTCTCGCAGTCGCGCTACGAGGAGCAGGGGAGCGGCGACTATCTCAACGCTCCGCTCAACAAGGAGGAGTACGAGGCCTTTATCGAGGCACTTACCACGGCCGACCGCGTGGTGCTCAAAGACTTTGAGGGCGGCGATCTGTTCCAGGCCTGCCAACCTGCCGAGGAAGTTGCGCGCACCGGCAAGGACGCCATTCGCTTTGGCGCCATGAAGCCCGTCGGCCTCACCGACCCGCGTACCGGACGTCGCCCCTGGGCGGCGATTCAGCTGCGTGCCGAGAACAAGGAGAAGACCGCCTATAACCTGGTGGGCTTCCAGACAAACCTGACCTTTGGCGAGCAGAAGCGCGTCTTCCATATGGTGCCGGGCCTGGGGAACGCTGAGTTCTTCCGCTACGGTGTCATGCATCGCAATACCTTTGTCGACGCCCCGCACGTGCTCGATGGCACCTTTGCCGTGCCCGGTACCGGCGTGCGCCTGGCCGGTCAGATCACCGGCACCGAGGGGTACATGGAAGCCGTGGCGACCGGTCTGCTCGCGGCGCTCAACACCTATGCCGAGGCTATCGGTGTCGCGGGCGTCGAGTTGCCGCGCGTGGGCGCCCTGGGTGCGCTCGTGGGCTATGCGACCGATCCTGCCACCGTGGGCTATCAGCCTATGCATGTCAACTTTGGCCTGGTGCCGCCACTCGAGGATGGTAAGCGCCGCAGCAAGCGCGACCGCTACCAGGCCTATGCGGACCGTGCGCTCGAGGCCCTTGATGCCTATCTGGCCACTCGTCCTGATCTGTTTGGAGGCGACCGGTCATAGCCTTTGACCTGTACGACACCGTCGACTCGTTTATCGCCTATATCTCACGTGTCGAGGGACTTTCTCCCAACACGGTGACGGCCTACGGCTCGAGGCTGGAGCGCTTTGCTGCCTGGTGCGAGCGCGAGGATATCGATGCTTTCGCTGCCGACGTGCGCACCATTCGTCGCTATCTTGCCGAGCTTTCGCGTGAGCAGGTGGCTCCCCGAACGCTTGCGGCGCATCTGTCGGCTATCCGATCGCTCTATCGATGGATGGCTGCCGAGGGGGTCGTGGAGGGCGATGTGGTCTCGGCAATTTCCTCGCCCAAGCTCCCGCGCGATCTACCCGGTGTGCTGACGACCCAACAGGTGGAGGCGCTGCTCAAGACGCCTGATACCTCAACACCCGCGGGACTGCGCGATGCGGCGATGCTCGAGCTGCTCTATGCCTCGGGCGCCCGTATCTCTGAGCTCGCAGCACTCAATGTGGAGTCCATTGCGTGGTCCGAACGCACGCTGCGCCTGTGGGGCAAGGGGAGCAAAGAACGTATCGTCCCTCTGTATCGTCGTGCGCTCGAGGCGACGCGTCTCTATATTGAGGAGGGGAGGCCGGAGTTGCTCGCTCAGGCAAAGCGTCGTGACCCCGCTACCGGGCCGCATCCGCTGCTTATATCGGCGCGCGGTAATCGCATGAGTGCCGCCATGCTCAGGCGGCGGTTTCATATGCTGGCGACGCTCGCCGGCATTCCGGCCGACATCGCCCCGCATGCGATGCGCCATACCTTTGCGACCGACTTGCTCGAGGGCGGCGCGGACCTGCGCTCGGTTCAAGAGCTGCTAGGTCATGCGAGCCTGTCCACGACGCAGATCTACACGCATCTCACACCCGATCGGCTTAAGCGGGCTGTGGCTCAAGCCCATCCCCGCGGCGAATAGTGGCTGGGACGTCCCGCGCCGCGCTCAGGTGTGTGGTTTTGATTGCGGGTTGGCAGGAAGATGCATTCCTGCTATCATTCATCGGGTTGCTTCACGGCAACAGGTTTTTATCACGCACGCGCGGCTACTTCATACCGTGGTGCCCGGGCTTTGGTAGCACATGTCCGGGTTGGTTTTGGAGGATGACCCCGCGCGGAGGCAAACCACAGGAGGTTTAACATGGCTACCAAGATTAATATCCGCACCCTGCTCGAGGCCGGCTGCCACTTCGGTCACCAGACCCGTCGCTGGAACCCCAAGATGAAGCCGTTCATCTTCGGTGAGCGCAACGGCATCTACATCCTCGACCTCAAGCAGACTATCCTCGACGCCGACCAGGCCTACACCTTCGTCAAGAACGTCGCCAAGGGCGGCAACGTGCTGTTCGTCGGCACCAAGAAGCAGGCTCAGGAGGCCGTCAAGAACGCTGCTGAGCGCGCCAACATGCCTTACATCAACCAGCGTTGGCTCGGCGGCATGCTGACCAACTTCGTCACCATCCGCTCCCGCATCAACCGCATGGAGGAGCTCGAGGCCATGGTCGAGGACGGTCGCATGGCAGTGCTCCCCAAGAAGGAGCAGGCTGTGCTCGGCAAGGAGCTCACCAAGCTCCAGACCAACCTCGGTGGTGCCCGCGACATGAAGGGTCTGCCCCAGGCTCTCTTCGTCATCGACACCAAGCGCGAGGAGAACGCCATCAAGGAGGCTCAGCGCCTGAACATCCCCGTCGTCGCTCTGATCGACACCAACTCCGATCCCGACGAGGTCGAGTACGGCATTCCCTGCAATGATGACGCTATCTCTGCTGTCACCCTTATGTGCGAGCTCATGGCTGACGCCTGCCTCGCTGGCTCCGGCAAGGAGCAGGTCTCCGAGGCCGAGATGGCCGCTGAGCCCAAGGCCGAGTAAATCAGTCTTAGTTAATTCTTTTTCATCTCTTTGAAAGGAACCACAATGGCCCAGATTACCGCCGCTATGGTCAAGCAGCTCCGCGAGATGACCGACTCCCCGATGATGGAGTGCAAGAAGGCTCTCGTCGAGGCTGACGGCGACATGGACGCCGCTGTCGACGTTCTGCGTAAGAACGGCCTCGCCAAGGCTGCCAAGAAGGCTGGCCGTGAGACCAACGAGGGCGCTGTCGCCGCGTTCGTCTCCGAGGATGGCAAGACCGGTGCTCTGCTCGAGCTCTCCTGCGAGACCGACTTCGTTGGCTCCAACGCCAAGTTCACTGGCTTTGCTTCCAAGGTCGCTGAGGTTGTCGCTACCACCGAGCCTGCTGACGTCGACGCTCTGCTCGAGAAGCCGATGGGCGAGGAGACCGTTTCCTCCGAGCTCACCGAGATGATTCACATCATGGGCGAGAACATGAAGATCTCCCGCTTCGCTGCCCGCAAGGCCGAGAACGGCGCGCTCGCTTCTTACATCCACATGGGTGGTAAGATCGGCGTCCTCGTCGAGTTTGCTTTCGAGAAGGCCGAGACCGCTCAGGCTGAGTCCTTCAAGGCCTTCGCTCACGACGTTGCCCTTCAGGTTGCCGCCGTCGCCCCGATCTGCGCTACCCGCGATCAGGTTCCGGCCGAGACCGTCGAGCACGAGAAGCAGATCTACATGGCTCAGGCTGCCGAGTCCGGCAAGCCCGAGGCTATCCAGGAGAAGATGGCTGTCGGCCGTCTGGAGAAGTTCTACAAGCAGTCCGTGCTCACCGAGCAGGAGTTCATCAAGGACAGCTCCCTCACCATCAAGAAGTACGCTGAGCAGGTCTCCAAGGAGCTTGGCGACACCATTACCGTCGTTGCCTTCGACCGTCTGGTCCGTGGCGAGTAAATAAGCTCTTGTAGCTGGTAATGAGCAGGCTGTGGGTTTTACTCACAGCCTGCTTTTTCATGGCTCCCCGTTAAGCCTTTGTTATCATATTGAGAGTCTAATTAAAGGAGGATCGCTTTGTCCGACATCCGATATAAACGCGTGCTTCTTAAGCTTTCCGGCGAAGCACTGATGGGCGACGGCCAATATGGCATCGACCCCAAGGTTACCGACCATCTTGCCAAGCAGGTCAAGGAGCTGCTCGCCGTTGGCCATGAGGTCGGCGTCGTTGTCGGCGGCGGCAATATTTTCCGTGGCATGGCCGGCGCTGCCGGTGGCATGGAGCGTGCTCAGGCCGACTACATGGGCATGCTGGCAACCGTTATGAACTGTATCTATGTATCAGAAATCTTCCGTTCCCAGGGAATGATGACCGCAGTTCTGACTCCATTCCCATGCGGAGAGTTCACAAAAGGATTTTCCAAAGACCGTGCAAACAAATATTTCCAGCACAACAT
>UROC01000071.1 GCA_900549345.1 uncultured Collinsella sp. | reverse complement strand
CGCCAAGGTTCTCGATGGCGGCTTCCAAGTTGACGGCCTCGCCGATGAGCGAGCCGAGCGCAAATGAGACGATGAGCATGGTGGTACCGGTGGTCGCTAGCGCCTTTCCATCGATGATGAGCATCTTTTGCATGGTGCCGCCCAGGCCGATAAACAGGACGCACAGCCCCGATGCTTTCATGAGCGTGTCTTGGATGCGCGGTGTAATGAAGCGGCCGCCCGCTAATCCCAAAAGACCGCCCGCAACTAAAAGCGCAACGTTGATGATTGTTCCCAAGCCCGGCATGAGCCCTCCTGTATTGATGCCAACGTGGCAATCGTAGCAGAACGAAATGCGAGGCACATCGCGACTCATCTAATACGTTATATAAGTGGTATTAGGAATGATGCGCAGCATTTAAGCCTCAGGTGGTTGTCGGGACATAGGGGTAGTAGTCAAAGCGCAGTGTCATAGGCCGCTGCGGGGATTCAATAGCCGCGGCGATGATATTGGCATCGCGGGCACGATCAAACCCTTCGAGTTCGATCTGATACGAGACGTCTTGCATAATGTCCAGACGTCGCCAGGCTAGAAGTGTGTCGCCATCGAATTCCAAGGTCTTGCCTCCGTCTGGGGCAACGGCGTATAGACGCAGTTTAGCGGTGGTTGCAGGGTCGACAACCGTGACCTTTTTAATTTCGTTTCGAGTATTCTTGGCGCCCAACAAGGTGAGCAGTGTTGGGGCCACGACCTCGCCCGATGGCAAAAAGACGACTTCGATGGATTCGGGAAATGCGATGATGGCCGACTTGCGGACGGGCTGATTGGCGGCGGCAACTTCGATGTTTGCAGCATCGATGACCTCTGTGTGGTCGAGGGCGGCAAGCACGCAGCAGTTACCTTCATCGATCTCCTGAGGATCAGCAAGCCCCAGACTGTCCGCGAGCTCGGGATCGTTTGGACCGGTAGCGGGCTCATTCGGTGCTTCGAAAGAAGCTGGGACGCTGTTTGCCGGCGACGGCGTGTCGCCCGCACCTGCTTCTTTGTCCGTGCTCTCTTCTTGTATGGTTGCGTTGATGGGTTCGTCGTTTGAGGGGAGCGTCTTGGCGTCAAGCGCGGAGGGGACAATCCCGACGGCTCCGGATCCGTTCCACTCCATCTCGAGAAGCGCCGGGTCGGCAAGAATGCGTTGCCTGCCTAGCGTGTGGGTATCGATCGCAATAGGGCCTGCCTCCGTCCCGCGCGTAAGGCTGAGCGATCCGGCTGGCTTCTCGAAATGAATGTCTGTGTCTTCGGTGCTGGCGGCGTAGAACAGCAGGGATGCTTCTCCCGCCGCGATGGCATCGGTGCCCGCCTTGGTCAGCCGCAGCGATGCCGTGAATGAGAGGGTGGGCTGCACATCGTCTGCATTCGCGGCGGCGCAGCCCAGACATATACCGCCTCCTTTCTCGAAAAACGCACCGTCGAAGGCGACCTTCGCTCCGTTCGCCGAGTCATCGACCGAAGCGATATCGATGCGCAACCCCAAATCGCACGGATCGCCATCTGCATCGAGCACAATCGAGCGCCACGTGCAGACGGCGCACCCCGCCTGGGAGCCGTTTGCCTTGTTCGAACGATTGATATCCACGACTATCGAGCCGTCCGTATTACGACGAAGGCATCCCGAGGTTGAGATTGCGGCCTGTGCGAACGAAAAACGCTTGCACGCAATGGCGCTCGACGGATTTGGTGCGGAGCTTAGGGCTGCTGGTAAGGAGTCTGCCATGACGGGAGTCGCCCAAGCGGCGACAGGCGTTCCGGTTGCGAGCGCGCCGCAGAGTGCGACGACGGGCAAAAGGTTCTTCGATGCCATGGGGTCTCCTTAGCTAATTTAGTGCGGCCTGTCCGTGTTTCGTTTCTGGCTGCGTTTGATGTGCAGACCGAGGCCGGCGGTTCCCGCGCCTGCTGTCGTGGCGCCTGCTGCCAAGAGCCATCGTCTGTCGTCTGTCTGTGCCAACGGTTCCTTGCAGTTGCCGCGGTCGAGCTCCGAGAGGTCGACCGTCACCTGCGTGGCGGCCTGCGCCTGTTCTTGCTGGGCAAAGGCCATGGCTGGCCCAAACGCTAGGATACTGACGGCGGTGGCCAGGGCGACGGCCTTATGCCGTGTGCGCACCGGGCTCGACCGTCCAGGTGATCGTTGCAACTTGATCGCCTTCGCCGGTTACGCGGAAGATGTCGCGCGTGACGCGGGCGACGTTTCCGCTTGTCTTGAGCTTAATTTTGTCCGTGCCGCCGGCAATGCCCTGGTAGCCCATGTCGAAGGCTGCATTCTTGGAAAGATCGAGGCCCGTCTCCTGCATTGCGGCGCTGGCGTTCTGGAGTGCGCCGTTGGGGCCGACCTTAAAGTCGATGGAATTCTGCGCGGTTCCGGCCTTGGCGTCGGCGGCAATGGTCCAGGTGTTCATGGCGTCGATCTTCATGTTGGTGACATGGATGCCGTAGGCCGAATGATTGTCGATGGTGGTCGCGTCTTCTGAGGGGCCCTGAAGCGTGCCGTCGGCCTTGGCGACGAAGGGAATAACCGTCGGAACTTTGAACTCTACGTTGTCGATCTCGGTCCTGACCATTACTTTTGTGGTTCCAACGCGCCCGGCTGCCAGAGCTGGCGTCGGGGCGGCGCCCATTGCGAGCGAGAGCGCGAGCCCTGCGCCCACGACGAGCGCTCTGGCTCCGTTCATGTTCCTGGTGATGTCCATGGTCGTTCCTTTCTATTCGCCGCGGGCCGTCCCCGCGATGATTGGACGAATGCTGGTGAATTGCGTGCGGTGCCGCGTCGGTCGAAAAAGCTAGTTCTCGGCTTGCTCAACCCGTACCTTGACACGTGTCGGATTGCCGTGGCTGTCGAGGGTCTTGGCATCGAGTGCCTGGATCTCGATGTATGCCTCGCCTTCCTTGATGTCGCCGGCGGGGCACGTCTCGATTGTCTTGCCGGTCTCGACCACACCGGATTCGTACATGGTCTCGTCGTTTTGGATGACGCGGAATCGCTGGGGAAATTTATTGTCTTGGACGTTTTGCACGTTGACGCGCAGCTTGCCGTCCTCCTGTAGCTGAGCGACCGGCGCGACCGAAATCGTCATCATGTTGTCGCGGACGATGGCATCGAGCTCATCTTGGATTTCTTGTCGCGATTTACCCTCTGCCGTCGTGACTGAGGCGCCCGCTTCGGGCACGGGCTGCGACTGCCAGGCGTATAGTCCTACGGCGACAAGGGCGCAGACGATAGCCAGACAGACAACGACGAGTTTCTTGCGACGCCCCAGTCCTGCGAGGCGGGGCGGCTTCTTCGCACTCATGCGGCGTCCTTGGTGGTGTAGACACGTGCGAACGTGGACGGGTCCGCTCCAAAGAGCATGTGAAGCATCAGGCGGCGCGAGTAGATGAGCTCGTCAAAGTCGTGAGGGAGCTCGATGTCGTGGATACGCGCGATGTGGTGGGCGAGCGCCGAGAACGACTCGGGGTCGCAGATAACATCGGTGGTGACGTGGTAGACCGCCGTTTCGGGGAACGCCTCTTCGTCGAAAGGCAGGAGATAGGGATCGTCGTCGACCTCGATGGCGACGCCGTACTGGGGCCAGTAATATGCCATGGGAACCTCCCTGCTTCTGGGGCCAAAACTTCTATCGGTTTTGGCTGTCGACGCCGACCGTATCAGCCGCTACTTGACCAATTTCTGACCAAATGCTTGACGGATTGACATCTCCGCAGGTAAAAGGTGGAAAAAATTACTTCAACTTTTTTCGAGCGACAATCGAGCGGTCGGCGACGGCGGGGCGATATGTGTCAAAAGCATCGTCTGCCGAGGAAGCCTTGCCGTTCGCCGAATTGCACAAACGTAAAAATCGCCAATTATGGAGACGGTCTCGAACACGTCGACGAAACGATGCGGTAACATCTCCCTGCAAACACTGTAGTTAGCTAAAGGGGGAGTTCGCGTGTCTGCAACCATTAAACCCTTCACCGACGAGTTCGAAGAGTATGGCCGCGATGAATCTCGCGCATCGGGCGAAGCATCGAGCATCTCGTTTCCGACAACGGAAGACGAGGTCCGTGCCATTTTGGAAACGCTCCATGCCGAGCGTGTCCCGGTAACGGTTCAGGGCGCCCGAACCGGCCTTGCCGCCGGTGCCGTGCCCCACGGTGGGCATATCCTCAATACTTCCCGTATGAATCGCTACTTGGGCCTTCGCCGCGATGAACAAGACCAATTTCTGCTGCGCGTGGAGCCGGGCGTTGTGCTCTCGGAGCTGCGTAAGCAGCTGAGCAAGAAGGTACTGCCGACCGCTGGTTGGGACCAGGCATCGCTTGAGGCCTACGAGGAGTTCCAAGAGTCCCCCGAGCAGTTCTTTCCCACCGATCCCACCGAGGCATCTGCCTGTCTGGGCGGCATGGCGGCATGCAACGCCTCCGGCGCCCGCAGCTACGCTTACGGTCCCATGCGCCCGCATATCACGGGACTCCACGTCGCGCTGGCTGATGGCGATTTGCTTGAGCTTCAGCGCGGCGAGGCTTTTGCCCAGGACCGCCACCTGCCGCTCGTGACGGCAGCGGGCCGTACGCTCGAACTCGATCTTCCCGGCTATACCATGCCCGAGACAAAAAATGCCTCAGGCTATTTCGTTGCGGACGATATGGACGCCATCGACCTCTTTATCGGCGCGTGCGGCACGCTCGGCGTTGTCACCGAGCTCGAGATCGCCCTGCAGGCGGCACCTTCGGTCGTATGGGGTGTGAGTTGCTTTTTCGATAGCGAGGACAAGGCGGTGTCCTTTACCGATTCCGTGCGCCCTGTCCTGTCCCATGCGGCTGCCATCGAGTACTTCGATGCTGGCGCCCTGGATATTCTACGTCGCCAGCGCGAGCAGTCGACGGCGTTTGCCTCGCTGCCGGCGCTCGACGACGAGGCAAAGGTCTGTGTCTACGTGGAGCTTGACTGCGACGACGAGGCGCAGGCGACCGAGGAGCTGTACCACCTGGGATGGGTTTTGGAGCTTGCGGGCGGCCGCGACGATGCGACATGGGTCGCGCGCACCGAAGTCGATCGCGAATGCCAGCGGTTTTTCCGCCACGCGGTCCCCGAGAGTGTCAACATGCTCGTTGACGAGCGTCGCCGCACCGACCCCACCATTACCAAGCTGGGATCGGATATGTCGGTGCCCAATGCACGCCTTGCCGATGTCGTGGTCCTCTATCGCCGCACGCTGGCCGAAAGCGGGCTTGAGTCTGCTGCCTGGGGACACATCGGGAACAACCATCTGCATGTGAACATCCTGCCGCGCGATGCGCAAGACTACCGTCGTGGTGGAGAACTCTTTGCCCAGTGGGCTTCCGAGGTCACGGCCATGGGCGGTGCCGTTTCTGCCG
Source organism: uncultured Collinsella sp. (assembly GCA_900549345.1). Classification (GTDB taxonomy): domain Bacteria; phylum Actinomycetota; class Coriobacteriia; order Coriobacteriales; family Coriobacteriaceae; genus Collinsella. The sequence continues at coordinate 4,774 of UROC01000071.1, read as the reverse complement.
AACACGGCGTCGGCAAGATCAAGGCGGGCTTCTTGGAGACGATGTACGGCCACGAGGCCATGGTCGAGTCGGCGCATCTCAAACTCCAGCTCGATCCTGCCGGCCAGCTGGGTCGCGGCAACCTGTTTACGGAGAAGCTCTTGGATGAGCTCGTCCAGAAAGGGGGCGCGTGAAGATGAGTGATTTTCATATGGTGGTGTGCGTCAAGGCGGTGCCCGGAAGCACCGAGGTCAAGATGGACCCCAAGACCAATACTATCGTGCGTGATGGCAAGCAGGCGGTCGTTAATCCCTTCGATGCAAGTGCTCTCGAATGTGCGCTAGCGCTGAAGGACGACTTTATCGGCTTTGGCATGGACGTGCGTGTGACGGTGGTGTCGATGGGCATCCCCGCGACCGAATCGCTGCTGCGCGACTGCATCGCCCGCGGTGCCGACGACGCGCTGCTGCTGACCGATCGCGCCTTTGCGGGCGCCGATACCCTAGCCACCACCTATGCCCTCAAATGCGGCATCGAGGCACTCGATGAGGACTTTGACCTGCTCATCTGCGGCAAGATGGCAGTGGACGGCGATACGGCCCAGATCGGCCCCGAGCTGGCCGGCGCCTTTGGGGTCCCCTGCGTGACCGACGTGAGCTGTGTGCAGAGCGCGGGATTTACGACGTGTGGCTCGCTGGCGCTCGTTCACGGCTGCGATGCCGGCGAGGAGACGGTGTACCTGGAGATGCCGTGTGCGATGACGACCGCCAAGGAGATTGGCCAGCTGCGCATGCCGAGTATTGCCGGTATTCGCGCGGCCGAGGATGCAGACGTGCGCGTGGCCAGCGCTGCCGACGTAAACGCCGACCCCTCGCGTTGCGGCCTTGCCGGATCACCGACGCAGGTCGTGCGCTCGTTTGTGCCCGACCGTGACCAAACGTGCGAGGCCGTCGAGGGAACGGCGTCCGAGCAGGCGGTAAAACTTGCCAAGATTATCGAGGGGATGGCATAGATGAGCGGGCTGATTATCGATAGCGAAGCCTGTATCGGCTGCGGTCGCTGCGTTCGCGCCTGCGCCTCGGGCGGCATTGTGGTGGAGGGTGAGCGCCCCAATCGCTGTGCCCGCGTAACCGACGGCTGTATCCTGTGCGGTGGGTGCGTCGACGCCTGCCCCGTCAACGCCATCTCGATTGAGCGCGACGAGGCCGCCGGCGCGGCAGACCTTGACGCATATCGAGACATCTGGATCTTCGTGCAGACTGACGAGCACGATGCCGTTGCATCCGTGGCCTTCGAGCTCATGGGCAAGGGGCGCGAGCTTGCCGATGCCCGCGGCTGCCGTCTGGTGGCACTGGTCGGCATGAGCCCCGAGGGCTCACTCGGGGACCTGGAGCATCTGATTTGCGCCGGTGCGGACGAAGTTCTGGTCTGTCGTGACGAGCGCCTGCGTCAGAACGACGCGGAGGTCTACGCCCGCTTGATCTGCGATTTGGTAGCCGAGCGCAAGCCCGAGGCCATTCTGTACGGCGCGACCGCCTTTGGTCGCGAGCTGGCGCCCGGTGTGGCCGTGCGCTTGCAGACGGGCCTTACGGCCGATTGCACGGTGCTTTCGATGGATACGGAGACGGGTCTGCTGCAGCAGACGCGCCCGGCGTTTGGCGGCAACCTGATGGCCACCATTATCTGCCCCAACCACCGTCCTCAGATGGCAACGGTGCGCCCCGGCATCTTTAAGGCGCCCGAGTTTGACTATAGCCGCTCCGGCACGATTGCCCAGGTAGTGCTAGCGGATGACGTTAAGGCCCGTGTCGAGATCTCGATTCCCGCCGAGGAGTGGGGACAGCAGGCCTCAATTGCCGATGCCGAGCGTCTAGTCGTGGTGGGCCGCGGCATCGGCTCCAAGAAAAACCTACCGCTGATGCGAAAGCTTGCCGAGGCTCTGGGTGCCGAGCTTGGCTGCACGCGCCCCGTGGTGGAGGCCGGCTGGCTGGAGTATCGCCACCAAATTGGCCAGACGGGTGTATCGGTCTCGCCCAAGCTCCTCGTGAGCATCGGTGTCTCGGGCGCTATCCAGCATCTCGCCGGCATCGGTGGGGCGGAGTGCGTTGTCGCCATCAATGAGGACCCGGATGCCCCCATCTTCGGTGCCGCCCAGTACAAGGTCGTCGGCGATGCCGTTGAGATCGTTGAGGAACTGCTGGCTCAGCTCGAGTGCTAAGCGCTTGCCAGCCAGCGGCGCAGCTCGTCCTTAAGGCGGCTCCAGGTTGCCTGCGCGGCGGGGTCGGTAAAGGGTCGCGTAATGCCAAAGGGCGCGTCGAGCAGGCGATAGATATCGCCTTGCTCGCGCGCCAGTGCACGGCTTGCCGGATGGACGAGCTCAAACATAAAGCAGATGAGCCCCACCAGGTAGTCCGCCGGCTCGTTGCGCTCGTCACGCGCGACGCAGCGATGCTCGTCAAAGGCGGTAAGCGCCGGTGTCGAGAAGTGGCTGGCGAGAAATGCGTCCTCATCCACCTTGAGGATGGTGTCGACGGTGCTGTCGGCGATGGTGCGCATAATGTCGATCTTGTCGCCATCGCGCACGATCTCGCAGAAGCTCCGTGTACGGGTGTCGAGTTCCGTGGGCAGGCGAAAATCACTGTGGTGGGCGATGCTCGCGCGGATCAGTTCGTCCTCTGCCGGGTCATCGATAAAGTCGCGGATGCTCGTTACGGCGGGTGCATCGGCGGGATTCTCGCCAAAGAGGACCTCGATGCCCAGCGCTGCATGGCTCATGCTCTCGGCGTCCTTAAAGGTGTCCCAGCGCCGCAACTGCTCAAAGCGGCCCATATCGTGTAGCAGGCCGCAAAGCCATGCCAGGTCAATATCTTCTGACGACCAGCCCTGCTCGCGCGCTACGGCATCGCATGCCTCGGCCACGTGGTACGTATGCTCGATTTTGAGCGCGATGCGTGGGTTGGTGGCGTCGTAGGCATCGGTGTAGCTTTTGAAGGCCGCGCGCGCCCGGTCTCGATCGATAGCTGTCATAATGACTTCCTAAAAAGTTGTGTCTTTCGATCCGGTGGCAATTGTAGGTGAACTTTATTGCCACCGGTTGATATTTCTGCTGCGTTGCAAGGCGCGCTGCAGACGACTTACCAGAATGGGAGTGGCATGGTCCTTAGGATCTTTAAAATCGTCTGGCCAGTGATGCTTACCTATGTTGCAATAGGCGCGCCGTGCGGAATGATCATGGGGCAGACGGGAATGGAGCCCTGGATGGTCTTTGCTCTGAGCAGCACGTTTGTGACGGGCAGCGGCCAGTTTATGATCTGCAATCTTTGGCTGGCGGGCGTACCGGCACCTTCGATTATCGCGAGCGTCGCCGCCATCTCCTCGCGCTTCGCTCTTTACTCGGCATCGATCGCACCCCATCTGGCGGGCGCCTCGAAGCGTCAGACGCTGGCTGTTGCCGCGACGCTCACCGAGGAGGCATACGGCATCTCGCTTGCCAAGCTGGTTGAGGGGGAGGATTGGGGCCCGCGCGAATCCTTCGTGCTCAACGTGATCCTCATCGCGACATGGGGCGCTTCGTGCACGATGGGTGCCATCGTCGGTGCCGTTGTCGATGTTCCCACCGCTATTGCGAGTTTCGTCTGCACGTCGCTCTTTATCTGTCTACTCTTTTCGCAGCGGCTGTCGCGCGGCAACGTTGTCGCGGCGGTTTCGGGCGCGGTGTCCGTCGCCGTATGCAAGTTCTTGGGCTTCACGAATATTGCCGTGCCGGCAAGCGTCGTGGTCGGCATTGCCATTGCGCTGGCGTGCGATGCTGTATTAGACGGAAGAGGTGCCCGCGATGCCCGTTAACGAGTTCTTGGTTCTGTGGCTGTCGTCGTGGGCTGCTATCGCGTTCTTTCGCATCGCGCCGGCGTTTGCCTTGCGCGGGAGAACGCTGTCGCCCCGCATTACCGAGGCCCTGGGTTATATCCCGCCCGCTGCCTTTGCCGCGCTGGTCGCCAACGACTTGGTGAGCCCCGGCGCGTTCGACGCGGGACCCTGGCCTGCCTTGGTTCCCTGGATTGCGGCTGCCGGCGTCGTGGCCGTGGCGGTCAAGACAAAATCGATGCTGTGGTGCTGTGTTTCGGGCATCGTGTTCTATATCGTTTTGAGCCTCATATAAGAGCGGGGCACGTTTAGCGCCCCTGTCCAACGAATCGAATTTCTCACCGAGCTGGTCTATTTCTTCTGGTACCATGGTCAAACTTTACTGTAGCAAAGCGTGACGTGGGCTTTTGTACCCCGTCAGCGGAAATGGGGGTTTCATGGCACAGGAAGCGACCGCCAACGAGCAAAAGAAATTCAAGGTCCCGCGCATCCCGGGCGACATCATGATCTATCCGATGATCGTCGGTCTTTTGCTCAACACCTTCTGCCCGCAGGTTTTTGAGATCGGCGGCTTCTTTACGGCTGCCTGCCGCGGTGGCTCCAATACCATCGTCGCCGCGATCCTGCTGTTTGTGGGCGCCGGCATCAGCTTTAAGTCCACGCCGGACGCTATCAAGACCGGCATCGTCGTGCTGATTCCCAAGCTGGTCGTCGCAGCGGCTCTCGGCCTGGGCGTGGCATATTGCTTTAACGACAACTTCCTGGGTCTGAGCTCCGTGTCTATCATCGGCGGCATCACGTTTTGTAACATGGCGCTCTATACGGGCATCATGGGCGAGTTCGGTGATGAGTCTGAGCAGGGCGCCGTCGGTATCCTGTTCTTTACGGCCGGCCCCGCCGTCACTATGATCATCCTCGGTGTTTCCGGCCT
>UROC01000070.1 GCA_900549345.1 uncultured Collinsella sp. | reverse complement strand
TGGTCAGGCGGGCCACGGTCACACCGGATTCATCCAGCACCGCCACCTGCACGCCGCCGGCCAAAATTCGGTCGAGCGCGTACATGACCAGGTCCATGCCCTTTTGGCGCGTCAGGCGCGTGACCATCACCATGAGCGGACGGTCGTCGCGAACCTCGAGTCCCAGCTCTTCCTGCAGTTTGGCCTTGCACACAGCCTTGCCGGAGCGGTCCTCCACGGTGTAGTTGGCGGCAATGCGCTTGTCGGTCGCCGGGTCAAAGCCCGCGACGTCGATGCCATTCAAAATGCCCTGCAGCGCATAGGAGCGCTCGCGCAGCACGCCGTCCAGGCCCTCGCCAAACTCGGGCGTCTGGATCTCGTTGGCATAGGTGGGGCTCACCGTGGTGATGGCATCGGCATAGCGCAGCGCGCCCAGCATGTAGTTGATGCTGCAGGCGTCGCAACGCAGCTGCGAGGCGGCCGCCGGAATATGCGCCACGCCCAGGATGTCCTCCAGCACGGTGTCGCTAAACTGGCCCTGGAACGCCACGTTGTGGATCGAGAACACGGTCTTGACGCGGTCGTACAGCGGCAGGCCCTGGTAGAACTCGCGCAAAAACACGGGCGCCAGTGCCGTCTGCCAGTCATTGCAGTGCAGGATGTCGCACTCAAAACCCTCGGGCAGGTGCTGCAGGCTCTCGGTGATGGCCTTGGAGAAAAACGCAAAGCGCTCGCCGTCATCAAAGAAGCCGTACGGATAGTCGCGCGCAAAGTAGCGCTCGTTGTCGATGAACATATAGGTGACGCCGTCGTGCTCGAGCTTCTCGAGTCCGCAGTACTCGTTGCGCCAGCCCAGGCTCACGTAAAAGTCGGAGAAGTGCTCCATCTGCGCCTTGTACTCGTCCTTGATGGTGGCGTACTTGGGCACCATGACGATGACCTCGGCGCCGGCGCGCACAAGCGCCGCAGGCAGCGAGCCCGCCACGTCGCCCAGGCCACCGGTCTTAACAAACGGTGCACACTCGGCCGAGGCAAACACGATCTGCATCTTTTTGCTGGAATCTGCCATATTGTCTCCCATGTTGCAATTCGAGAATAGCCGCCTGGCGCTAACCGGGCGGCTATTCTACATGTTACGAGCGATGTTGCGGTGCCAACGTTAACGTACGATGGTGGTGTCGGAAGTTAACGGAGCCTTGCCCAGCACCAGGATGTTCTCGGGCGTACCGCGAAGCTCGGTGTTGGTGGGAACCACGTTGTTCTTGTCCAGGATGGCGTTCTCGACGCGGGCGCCGCTCTTGATGATGCAGCTCTGGTTGATGATCGAGTTGGTCACCGAAGCACCTTCCTCAACCACAACGCCGCGCGACAGGATCGAGTTGCGCACGGTGCCCTTGATGATGCAGCCGGCCGAGATGATTGAGTTGCACGCGTGGCTGCCGGTCGCATAGCGCGAAGGCGGCACGTCGTGAGCCTTGGTCAGGATCGGACGCTCGGGGTCAAAGAGCTGGTCGGCCACGGTCTGGTCGAGCAGGTCCATGCTGCGGCGATACAGCGACTTTTCGCTAAACACGCCCACGACCTCGCCCTTGTACTCGTAGCTGCACACGTCGATGTTGCCAAAGTCGCCCTGGAGTGCCTCGAGCAGGTCCAGATAGTCGGCGGCCTGGTAGTGGTCGATGATCTCGAGCAGCGTCTCGCGGTTGACGATGCAGCAGTCCATAGAGGCGTTGTCGCCGTACACGACGCCGGCACTCACGCCCGTCAGGCGGCCGTTCTCGTTAATCTCGAGCTTGGTCTCGTCATCGACGTTGCGCGTGGCCTTGCAGTACACCACGGTCATCTGGGCACCGGAGTTCTCGTGTGCCTCGATGATGGTGTTAAGGTCCATGTTAAAGATGATGTTGGTGCCCATCATCACAACGTAGGGCTTGTCCGAGCGCTGGAACAGCGTCTTGTTGGAAATGATGTCGCGCAGCAGGAAGCGCATGCCGCCCTTGGTGGTGCCATACGCGTTGCCGGGCACCATGAACAGGCCGCCCTTCTTGCGGTCCAGGCCCCAGTCCTTGCCCGAGCCCACGTGGTCGATCAGCGAGCGATAGTTGCCCGGCATGACGACGCCGACGGTCTTGATGCCGGCATTCATCATGTTTGACAGTGGAAAGTCGATCAGGCGGTAGCGGCCCAAAAACGGAACGGACGCGATGGGGCGGTCCTTGAGCAGGACACTGCCGTAGGACGAAGAGTAGTTAGCGGTGATATAACCGATGGCCTTGCGATTGATCATCGGATCATTCCCCCTTCCCGATAACGACGTCATTTCCAACGACGGCCGTATCCTTGGTGGTATCGACAGAGCCGAGCTTCACGCCCTCTTCGACCGTGGAGTTCTCGCCCAAAATAGCGCGGCAGATGTGCGCGCCGCTCTTAACGTGCGCACCCGGCAGCAGCACGGAGTCCTCGACCACGGCGCGCTCCTCGATGATGACATCGGTCGAAAGGATCGAGTGGCGAGCGGTGCCGTAGATCTTGCAGCCGTTGGAGACCAGGCAGTCGTCCAGACGGCCGTCCGGGCCAATGTAGTGCGGCGGACGCGTGGTGATGTTGGACATGATGGGGAAGTTCTTGTCGAACAGATCGAACTCGGGGTTGTTACCCAGCAGGTCCATCGAGGTCTCATGGAAGCTGGCGATGGTGCCGACGTCCTTCCAGAAGCCGTGGAACTCGTAGCTGTACAGGCGCTTGTTCTCACCGAGCAGCTTGGGGATGATGTCCTTGCCAAAGTCATGGCTCGAGCGCTGGTCCAGAGCGTCCTCCTCGAGCGCCTCGATCAGCACGTCGGCCGAGAAGATGTAGATGCCCATGGACGCGAGGTTCGAATCGGGCTTCTCGGGCTTCTCGGTGAACTTGGTGATGCGGCCGTCTTCGGGGTCGGTGGTCAGGATGCCAAAGCGGCTGGCCTCCTCCCACGGCACGGGCATAACGCTCACCGTGAGGTCGGCGTTGTTCTCAATGTGCGTCTTGAGCATCTTGCGGTAGTCCATGCGATACAGGTGGTCGCCCGAAAGAATCAGGACGTACTTGGGATCATTGGCCTTGATGTAGTCGAGGTTCTGCGTAATGGCGTCGGCCGTGCCCGCATACCAGGCGCCGCCGGTCTGCGTCTCGTACGGCGGCAGGATCGACACGCCGCCGTCGCGGCTGTCCAGATCCCACGCCTCGCCGGAGCCTACGTAGGCGTGCAGCAGGTAGGGGCGATACTGCGTCAGAACGCCCACCGTGTCGATGCCCGAGTTGGAGCAGTTGGAGAGCGAAAAGTCGATAATGCGGAACTTGCCACCAAAGCTAACCGCCGGCTTAGCGATCTTTTGGGTGAGTGCCCCCAATCGGCTGCCCTGTCCTCCTGCGAGGAGCATCGCGATGCATTCTTTCTTACTCATCGATTTCTCCTTCTGTCATCGATGTTCCTAACCCATTAGCGGTGGGCGCAGCGCCTGGTCGCGCCCACCGAATAATGCCGTGCGGCAAAGGGAGCTCGCGCGCCTTTACGTGTGCCAGATCTCGTCGCGATACTCGCGAATGGTACGGTCGCTCGAGAACCAGCCGGAGGAGGCGGTGTTGAGCAGGGCCTTGCGGTTCCAGGTCTCCTGGTCGCCGTAGCTGTTCGTGAGCTTCTCCCATGCATCCACGTAGCTGCGGAAGTCTGCCATGACCAGGTCGGGGTCGTTGTTGTTCATGAGCTCGTTGTAGATGCTCTCGAAGTTGCCAGAAAGACCCGCAAAGGTGTTGTCCTTGAGCTCGTCCATCACGCGGCCCAGGCGCTCACGGTCGCCGTTGAGGGTATCCCACGCAAAGTAGCTGTTCGATGCCCAGAGCTGCTCGACTTCGGGGGCGGTCAGGCCAAAGATGGCCTCGTTCTCGCGACCGGCCAGGTCGGCGATCTCGATGTTGGCGCCGTCGAGGGTGCCCAGCGTAATGGCGCCGTTCATCATGAGCTTCATGTTGGACGTGCCCGAGGCCTCCTTGCCGGCCGTGGAAATCTGCTCCGAGATCTCGGCGGCGGGGTAGATGAGCTGGGCGTTGCTCACGCGGAAGTTGGGGATAAAGCAGACCTTCATGACCTCGTTGACGCGGGCGTCGTTGTTAATGACGTCGGCCACGGAGTTAATGAGGCGGATGGTCTCCTTGGCAAAGGTGTAGCTCGAGGCAGCCTTGCCGCTAAAGATGAAGGTCGTCGGCGTCACGTGGAAGTTGGGATCGGCGATGCGACGGTTGTAGATGTCCATCACCTTCATGATGTTCATGAGCTGGCGCTTGTAGGCATGGAAGCGCTTCACCTGGACATCGAAGACGGTGTTGGGATCGATGACCAAACCGGTCTCGGCCTTTACGTAGGCGGCCAGACGCTCCTTGTTGGCACGCTTGGAGGCACCCACGGCCTTCAGGAACTCGGTGTCGTCCTTAAACTCCTTGAGTTTCTCCAGCTCAAAGGCGTCCTTAAGCCAGCCATCGCCAATGGCCTCGGTTACGAGCTTGGCATAGGTGGGGTTGGCCTCGGCAAAGAAGCGACGGTGCGAGATGCCGTTGGTCTTGTTATTGAACTTCTCGGGCGTCAGGGCATAGAAATCCTTGAGCACGATGTTCTTGATGATGTCGGAGTGGATCTTGGCCACGCCGTTAACGCTATGGCTGCAGATCACGGACAGGTTGGCCATGCGAATCTCGCCGTCCCACAGGATGGCGGTCTGGCGCAGACGCTCCTGCCAGCCCTCCTGCGAGGTGTCGAACGACTCGTGCCAACGACGGCTGATCTCGTCGATGATCTGGTACACGCGGGGGAGGAGCTTAGAGAACGTGCCGATGGGCCACTTCTCCAAGGCCTCGGGCAGGATGGTGTGGTTGGTGTAGCTCACGACCTGCGTCACGATGTTCCAGGCGTCATCCCACTCAAGCTTCTTCTCGTCGATGAGGATACGCATGAGCTCGGGGCCGCACATGGCGGGGTGGGTATCGTTGGTGTGGATGGCCACAAACTGCGGCAGCAGCTCCCAGTTCGCGCCGTGCTCCTTCTCAAAGGTGTCGAGCAGGCTGTAGATACCGGCCGAGACAAACAGGTACTCCTGCTTCAGGCGCAGCAGACGGCCGTGCTCGCCGGCGTCGTTGGGGTAGAGGATGGCGCTGATGGCCTCGGCCTCAGCGCGCTCGGCATCGGCCAGAGCATAGTCGCCGCGGTTGAAGGCCTCCAGATCAAAGTGCTCCTCGACCGGCTCGGCGGCCCAGACGCGCAGCTTGTTGACGGTCTCGCCGGCATAGCCCACGACGGGGATGTCATAAGGGACAGCCAGGATGTCCTGCGTGTCCACCGTGCGGTAGAACGTGCGGCCGTTCTCCTCAAAGCCCTCAACATGGCCACCAAACTTGATGGTCACGGCCTTGTCCTGACGACGGACCTCCCAGGGATAGCCGTGGGTGAGCCACTCGTCGGTGGCCTCGACCTGGCTGCCGTTGACAATCTCCTGCTTAAACAGGCCGTAGCGGTAGCGCATGCCGTTGCCGTAGCCGGCAATGCCCTCGGCTGCCATGGAATCCAGGAAGCACGCGGCCAGACGACCCAGGCCACCGTTGCCCAGGGCCGGATCGGGCTCCTGGTTCTCGATGACGGACAGGTCAAAGCCCATGTCGTCGAGCGCCTCGGCGACCATGTCGCGCACGCCAAAGTTGAGCAGGTAGTTGTCGAGCAGGCGGCCGATCAAAAACTCGATCGAGAAGTAGTACACACGCTTCTTGCCCTCGGCGGTGACGCGGGCGTCGCTTGTAGTGGCAACGGTGCGCGCCTTCTCGGCCACGAGCTTGGCCAGGGCGTTAAAGCGGTCGAGGTCGCTGGCGGCCTCGACGCTCTTGCCGCTGATGCTCATGACGGCATCGCGATAGAGCTCGGTAAACTCCTGCTTGTTGTCAAAGATCTTATTCATACGTTCCTTTCCCCCGGGGATGTTTCTCCCGGAACGGTTATGACATGTATCCTACGCCCCCGCGGGGCGGGTAATTACAGTGGTAACGCCTTTGTTACGCTTTCTTGGCAGGAGCCTTAACAGCAGCTGCCTTGGCTTTGGGAGCAGCTTTTTTGGTGGCTGCCTTTTTGGCCGTGGTGGACTTGGCCGAAGCCTTGGCGGCGGGCTTGGCAGCCTTCGCCTTAGCCGGAGCCTTCTTAGCAGCCGCAGGCTTGGGCTTCACCGAAGACATACGCTTTTTGGGCGCAGCCTTGGGCTCCTCGACCACCGGCGGCTTGTAGCTGCTGGGACCGCGGCGCTTGAGCACCACGCCTGCCAGGCCGGGCACCTTAATCTCAATGGAGTCCATCTGCCCGTTCCAGGGATAGGGCTCGCTCGAGCAGGTGTAGGGCTCCTTGCCGGCATAGCCGCTGCCGCCAAACTCGGGACGGTCGGAATCAAAGATGACCTCCCAGTCACCCTCGCGCGGCACGCCCACGCGGAAACTCTCGTAGCTCGCCGGGTCAAAGTTGATCAGGATCACCAGATCGTCGTCGACGTCCTCGCCCTGACGCACAAAGCTCACGATGGACTGCTTGGAGTTGTCTGCATCGATCCAGGTAAAGCCGTCGTCGGTGTAGCCGCGCTCGTACAGGGCGGGCTCGGCGGTGTACAGGTGGTTGAGTGCCTTGATAAACGCCTGATGATGACGGTGGGTCTCGTACTCCTCGGTCAGGAACCACTGGATGGACTCGTAGTAGCGCCACTCAATAAACTGGCCGATCTCGTTGCCCATAAAGTTGAGCTTGGCACCGGGATGCGTCATCTGGTAGAAGGCCAGCGTGCGCAGGCCGGCAAATTGGCGCCACCAGTCGCCCGGCATGCGGCCGATCAGCGAGCACTTGCCGTGTACGACCTCGTCGTGGCTCAGCGGGCAGATGAAGTTCTCGGTAAAGGCGTACATGATGGAGAACGTGAGCAGCCCGTGGTTGCCAGGGCGCCACGGAAAATCGGTCTGCATGTAGTGCAGGGTGTCGTTCATCCAACCCATGTCCCACTTGTAGTGGAAGCCCAGGCCGCCGTCCTGCGGCGGATAGGTCACGAGCGGCCACGCGGTGGACTCCTCGGCCATCATCATCACGTCGGGGAAGTGGGCCTCCACGGCGCAGTTGACCTGGCGGATAAACGCGCTGGCGTCCAGGTCCTCTTCGGTACCGTACTTGTTGAACTTCTTTTGGCCGGGATCGTCAATGCCAAAGTTTAGGTACAGCATGCTGGATACGCCGTCCATGCGAATGCCGTCAACGTGGAAGTTCTCGAGCCAGTACAGGACGTTGGAAACCAGGAAGGAGCGGACCTCGCCACGGGCGAAGTCAAACTTGTGCGTGCCCCAGTTGGGGTGAATCTCGTGCTCAAACAGCATGTGGCCGTTAAAGGTGGCAAGGCCGTGGGAGTCGGCGCAAAAACCGCCGGGCACCCAGTCCATGATCACGCTAATGCCTGCCTCGTGGCACGCATCGATAAAGTGCATGAGCTGCTGCGGGTTGCCGTAGCGCGACGTGGCGGCGTAGTAGCCGGTCGTCTGGTAGCCCCAGGAGCCATCGAAGGGATGCTCCATAAGCGGCATGACCTCGATATGCGTGTAGCCCATGTCGCGCACGTAGTCCACGAGCTCCACCGACAGATCGTCGTAGGTGTAGAACTCGCCGCGCTGCGCGGGGAAGGGATCCATGGGGCCGGGGTAGTTGCCGTACTCGTCCGGCTCGCCCTGCGGTGCGTCGCCGTGGCGCTTCCACGAGCCAATATGCACCTCGTAGATATTAAGGGGCTGCGACATGTGATTGTGGCCGGCGCGGCGCTTGAGCCATGCGGCGTCGTTCCACTTATAGCCATCGAGGGTCCACAGCACGCTGGCGGTACCCGGAGGGCACTCAGCCTTAAAGGCGTACGGATCGGCCTTGTAGAGCTTCTCGCCCTCGTTGGTCTCGATGAGGTATTTATAGAGTTGGCCCTGCTCGGCACCAGGAATAAAGCCTTCCCAAATTGCGCTCGTATGCATGGGGACCAGCGGGTTGGCTTGTTCATCCCAGTCGTTAAATTCGCCAATGACATGGACGCTCTTTACATCGGGCGCCCAAACGCAAAAACGCCAGCCGCGCGTGCGCTGCTGCGTGTCGGGGTGCGCGCCCATCTTTTCCCAGCTGCGCTCCCACGTACCGATGCCAAACAGATAGACATCGTCCTTAGTGAGCTCCGGCGCGTGCGGGGCGGCTTTACGGGTAACGGGCTTTTTGGTTGCTGGCTTTAGCTTTGTATCGCTCACGTTTGATCCCATCATGACGCGGCAGCGTGTTGCCTTGGTGACTAGATGCGAAAGGTCCAAGGCTGCACGAATCGAAGGGACGGCGATAGTTCTATGATTCGTTCCACCTCGCGTGCTCGGTGGAACTTTCGGCACAAAATACGATAACACCTGTTCGTTACTTTTATGGAGAAAAGTGGATTTGCGTCGGCGTTTAATCGGCGAGCGCCATGTTTATACCACTTGCAGAATTGCGATGGTAAAACTCTTGACAGTTTTACCAATTAGGGTTTCTAGACTATTTGGTTGACCTTTGGTAAAACGTTTTTAGCAGGTTGTTTACCATTTGACATCGAAAGGTACGTTTATGGACCGCATCGCTGCCTCAAGTGTTGCTTTTATTTTCGATTGCGACGGCACACTGGTTAATAGCACCCCCGTTTGGGCCTATGCCCAGCCCGAGTTATTGCGTCGGCACGGGATTGACGTGACCGTGGATGACTTTGCCCAATTTGAGCACCTGTCACTGGAGGACGAGTGCCAGGCCTACCACGACACGTGGGGCATTGGCGCGAATGGCGAGGAGCTGTATCGAGAGCTGGGCGACATCCTGATCGATGGCTACTCCAAGGTGCCGCCGCGCGAGGGGCTCCTGGCATTTTTGGAGCAGGCGAAGGCGGCGGATATTGCCATGTGCGTGGCTACATCCACGCCGGCCGAGCTGGTTAAGACTGCGCTCGCGGGCGCCGGGCTCGACGCTTACATGGAGTTTGTTACCACGACGGGCGAGGCGGGGCGTTCCAAACAGTTCCCCGATGTGTACGAGCTGGCGCTGCACCGGCTGGAGGAGCGCCACGGGCACAAGTTTGAGCGCGCTTGGGTGTTTGAGGACGCGGTTTTTGGTCTAAAAAGTTCTGGAGCCGCCGGCTTTAAGCGCGTAGGTATTTATGACCCGCACGGGCGCATGGAGCGCGACGATGTGCGCGCCAACTGCGATATCTTTATCGACAGCTACGAGGAGCTGGACCTGGCCCGCGTGCTTTCGTTTGAGGGATAGGCGAGGGCCGTGGCTTGCAAAGTATTAGTGGTGTGCGGCTCGCCCGTGGTTGCGAGCGCGGATCTGTTGCGTAGGCTAGCGGGGGAGTGCGACTACGTTGTCGCCGTGGACCGCGGACTCGACGCACTGCTGGGCGCGGGACTGGGCTGCGACGTGTATGTGGGGGATGCCGACACTGTAAGCGATGAGGAACGCGCTCTGGTCGATGCCGCTGTCGATTTTGAAGTTGAGCGCCACGACCCGTACAAGGACTATACCGATTTGGCGCTGGCGCTCGATTCCGTCCGCCGTCGCTGGCCGGGATCCGAAGTAGTTGCGACCTGCGCCACCGGCGGTCGTTCCGACATGGCCCTGTCTGTGTTAGGGCTTCTGGCAGGCTATGCGGACGCCCCCGTCTGGATCGAAGAAGACGAGTTGACGGCCAGAATTCTGCACCAGGACGAGACCTGGACCATCGAAAACGCCGAGGGAAAGACCTTCTCCATCATCGCCATAGCCCCTGGGACGGTGGCAAGCGAACACGGCCTAGAATGGGAACTAGATCACAGCCCCCTAGGCCTGTTGGCCGATACGGGCATCAGCAACGTCATCAGGTCAACAGCCACGATCCAAGTCCACATCGGAACTGCCATCGCTTACCTCTACAAGTAAGGTCTATCGCATCAGGGTTTTATCGGGACGGTGGATAAAAATATTCGCCTAGCAAGTGTTTAACCGCCCAGTCCCAGGAAAACCCGTAAGGCGGAAGATTAACCCAAAAAACTTCTTGCACAACAGTGAATCTTCCCCTATAGTATCTCCACGTCACGGGGGCGTAGCTCAGCTGGGAGAGCGCTTGACTGGCAGTCAAGAGGTCAGGG
>UROC01000069.1 GCA_900549345.1 uncultured Collinsella sp. | reverse complement strand
ATAGCCCGTCGCGGTGACATCGGATTTATGTCAATCCTGGTCTAACAGAGCCAAAATCAATTACAGATGGACATCGGGATCGAGCATTTGAGCGCTCACGCGCATGGATGACGCCAGGTTTTGGAACGTTTCCAGACGCAGGCTATCGATCTGCCCGGCGTCCTCGGCCTCGCGAACGGCGCAGCCCGGCTCATGGGTATGCGTGCAATCGCCAAACCGGCACGCGCGCGATGCCTCGACAATCTCGGGGAAAGCGCGCGCCAGACCCCGCTCGTGACCCACGAGCGGCAGGCTGCGCAGGCCCGGGGCATCGGCGATCACGCCGGCGTCGCCCGGCAGTGCCACCATCACGCGCGCGACGGTAGTGTGACGGCCCTGATCGTCGCGTTCGCGCACACCGCCGGTCGCCAACGTATCGTGGCCCAGCAGCGCATTGAGCAGCGTCGACTTGCCGGCACCCGACTCGCCCAGAATCATGGCGCAGCTCCCGGCGGGCACGCAGGCACGGACCTCGTCCAGGCCGCGGCCCTCGGCAGAGGACGTCACGATCACGCGCACGTCCGGACCCACCAGGCGGCGCACGCGGTCCAGATCGCGCTCGAGTTCCTCGGCATCGCAGCGGTCAGCTTTGGTGAGTACCACCACCGGTTCGGCATCGCAGTCGAGCGCCAACACCAGCGAGCGCGCCACGCGGTCGAGCAGCACCTCGCCGGCACCGAGCGCCTGCACGATTAGCACGCTATCCACGTTGGAGCAGAGCACCTGACGCTCCCCGCGGGCACGGCCGCGCCAACGCTCAAAGCTCGTACGGCGCGGCAGCACGCACTCAATCACGCCCATATCGTGCCCGGGAGCGCGGCGCACCGCCACACGATCGCCCACGGCAGGCAGCAGGACCTCGTCCTCGCCGCGTGACTTGGCAAACCCTACGGCATGCTCGGCACGAAACGTGTCATCGGCAGTCGCCACCAGTGGAAACCCGCGATCCAAGCGCACCACGGCGCCAAGCTGCATCTGCTCGGGCTCCTCGACATGCGCGCAGAAATCATCAAAGGCAGCCTGCTGGGCTTCATCGACCGGCAGGTCATCAAACGCCGGAACGTCCCGCAGCGCGTCAAGCCCCGGTACACTCGCCAGCAACTCCTCAGCAGATGCGGGAGCCTCGGTCGCGAGCTTCCGACGACGATCACGCTTAGCCCGCGCCCCCGTCGTCTTTTTCTTCGCCTTCGCCTTAGCCTTGCCCACAAGCGCCTCCCAGCACCAAAAATCACAACTGAGCAGGTATTTTACCCACAAAAAAAGAGCCGGTCGAGCAAACGCTCGACCGGCTCACACACTTTCCCTCAGCCCTTTATCATCCGTGCGGGAGAAAAGCCAGCAAGGATACCGCAGGGCCCGCCCGCCGGGAGGGGTTTCCTAAGGGCACATCCCGCAGCCGCAAAGCGGCGAGGACGTGCCCGTGGAAACCCCGCAGGCGGTCGGGCCCGGACAGGAACGTTACTCTTTTTCGACCGCGCGCATGATCGCCTTGTAGATCTCCATCAGCGGGATGATCAGGAAGGCCAGGCCCAGGGCAGCGACAACGCCCTTGAGCTCAAGCGTCACGGGGCCAAAGAACATCTCGGCAAGCGTCGGCTGCACGGTTACGATCACCGTCAGCACCAGCGCCAGCGCGGCGGAAGCCCACAGCCACTTGTTTTGCTTCTTCATGGTGAACAGCGACGCACGACGGCTGCGCATATTGAAGCAGTGGAAAATTTCGACCATGTTGAGCGTGATGAACGCCATCATCACGCCTTCCTCGTCGGCATTGCCAGCGATCATATCGGCGATGTGGATGTAGCCCATGTCAAAGTACACGCCCACAAAGAAGCTCGCCAGCACCAGCACGGTGATGATTAGGCCCTGGACCACACAGTCCAGGCCCATATTGCCGGCAAAGACGCCGTCCTTGGCGTTGCGCGGCTTGCGCTTCATGATGTCGCCCTCGGCATCCTCCATGCCCAACGCGAGCGCGGGGAAGCAGTCGGTAACTAGGTTCACCCACAGCAGCTGCACCGGCTGGAAGATGGTAAAGCCGATGAGCGTGGCGATAAACACCGAGAACACCTCGGCAAGGTTGGCCGAAAGCAGGAACTGGATGACCTTGCGGATGTTGTCGTAGATGCGACGACCCTCTTCGCAGGCGCCGATGATGGTAGCGAAGTTGTCGTCGGCGAGCACCATGTCGGCGACGTTCTTGGTGACGTCGGTACCAGTAATGCCCATGCCCACGCCGATGTCGGCGCGCTTGATGGACGGGGCGTCGTTGACGCCGTCGCCCGTCATGGCCACGATCTGGTCGCGCGACTTCCAAGCCTCGACGATGCGTGTCTTGTGCTCGGGTTGGACGCGGGCGTACACGCCGTAGTCCTCGATGTGCGCGTCGAGTTCCTCGTCGCTCATGCGATCGAGGTCGGCACCGGTGATGGCATGGCTGCGATCGGTGACGATGCCCAGCTGCTTGGCGATGGCCACGGCGGTGTCGATGTGGTCGCCCGTGATCATGACGGTGCGGATACCGGCGTCGTGCGCCTCGTGGATAGCGTCGGCCACCTCGGGACGGACCGGGTCGATCATGCCGGACAGGCCACAGAAGACCAGGTCATGCTCGAGCGCAGCGGGGCTGCAGTCGTCGGGAACCTCGGTGTAGGTGCGGCTTGCCAGCGCCAGTACGCGCAGGGCCTCGTCGGCCATGGCCTTGTTGGCCGCCACGAGCTCGGCGCGGCGCTCCTCGGTCAGGGGGACGACCTTATCGCCCTCGTAGATATGGGTGCACAGGCCGATCACCACGTCGGGCGCACCCTTGGTGTACTGCTCGTACTCGCCATCCAGGGTCTCGACGACCACGGACATCATCTTGCGGCCCGAGTCAAACGGGGCCTCGCCCACGCGCGGATGCTCGGCAGTCAGGCCAGTGAGGCCCGCCTTGCCGGCGTCGTTGACGAGCGCGCACTCAGTCGGCTCGCCCACGGCCTCGCCCAGCTCCTCGTCCCACTGAGCATCGGAGCACAGCGCCATGCCGGCCAGGAACTTCTCCTTGGGCGCAGCGAGCTCGTGCTTGACGACGGTCATCTTGTTTTGGGTAAGGGTACCGGTCTTGTCGGAGCAGATGGTCTGCGTGCAGCCGAGAGTCTCGACGGCAGAGAGCTTGCGGATGATTGCCTGGCGCTTAGCCATCTTGGTCACGCCAAGCGATAGCACGATGGTCACGACGGCGACCAGGCCCTCGGGGATGGCAGCGACGGCGAGCGAGACGGCGACCATAAAGGTATCGAGCAGGGCGGTCGGGTCGGTAAGAACGTTGCCCACGCCGTGGCGGATGATATCAACGCCAAAGATGACGACGCAGATGACGATAACCATAATGGTAAGGATGCGGCTGAGCTCGGCGAGCTTCACTTGCAACGGCGTGAGCTCTTCCTTGGCCTCGGCCAGGGCGCCGGCGATCTTGCCCATCTCGGTGTTCATGCCGGTGCCGACCACGACGGCGCGACCACGGCCGTACACGACGGTGGAGCCCATATAGCACATGTTCTTACGGTCGCCGAGCGGCACGTCATCGGTGCCCGCAGCGAGCTCGATCACGTTGGCGTGCTTCTCTACGGGCACGGACTCGCCGGTGAGCGCGGCCTCTTCGATCTTCATCGTGGCGCTCTCGAGCACGCGGCAGTCGGCCGGGACGGAGTCGCCCGCCTCGAGCATGATCACGTCGCCGGGCACGAGCTCGGCGCTCGGCAGGTGCACGAGCTTGCCGTCGCGCAGCACCTTGGACTGCGCCGCACTCATCTCCTGCAGGGCCTCGAGGGCCTCCTCGCTCTTGGCTTCCTGGACCACGCCCAGCACCGAGTTGACGATAACGACGAACATGATGATGGCAACATCGGCAAAGTCGGGCTCGCCCTTGACCATGCCCGTGAGCGCACTGATGACGGCGGCAACGATCAGCATGATGACCATGGGGTCGGCCATCTGCTCAAAGAAACGCTTCCACAGCGGCGTCTTCTCGGCTTCCTCGAGCTTGTTAGGGCCTGTCTTGGCGAGGCGCGAAGACGCCTCGTCGTTGCTCAGGCCGAGGTTCTCATCGACACCTTGGTCGCTGAGCACCTCCGCCGCGGCGGACAGGTATTCCTTTTGCATATAGAGTCCCCTCCTGGGATTCGGGCCACTCAGCAGATTGATGCCCGATCATAATTCCCAGGAGAAGGGCAAGGGCTCATCAAGGCTGCCGTGCTGAGCGGCAGTTGATAGTGGAGCTATGGTACCCCAAAGCGACGCGTCTAGCCAAAACAATCGGTTTGGAAATATGGTCCGCACGCAACGGTGCAGACCGTGTGATGCTCAACATTGGTAAAACGTTTTTTCTTCGGCACATCGCCAAACTGACATATCTCCCAGATAGCAGCGGTTGGAGTGGTTGGTAAAGATTTTTCATATACCGTTTTTCCCGCAAAAAATGAACTTCCATTTCGGCATACGGTCGATTTTTTGGGGTATTCGGTCGGCATTTCGTTATAATCATCTCGGTTTTATTTCTTATGGTTTATCTATCAGCGCAAGACGATGTCAGATGGAGGTCTGAATGTACAAGCGCACTAAGATTGTATGCACCATGGGTCCCGCCTGCGATAGCGACGAGACCATCCGCGAGATGATCAAGGCGGGCATGAACGTCGCCCGTTTTAACTTCTCGCACGGCTCCTACGACGAGCACCACGGTCGTATCGAGCGCGTCCGCCGTATTTCCAAGGAGCTCGGTCTGCCTGTCGGCATCCTGCTCGACACCAAGGGCCCCGAGGTCCGCACCGGCCTTCTGGTCGACGGCAAGAAGGTTGCCGTCAAGACCGGCGATAAGATCGTCGTCACCGCTCAGCCCACGTCCGAGGATTTCCACGGCACCGCTGAGCACATCTCCCTCGACTACCTGGCTCTGCCTTCCGAGGTCGAGAAGGGCTCCCTCATCCTGATCGATGACGGCCTGGTTGCCCTCGAGGTCGAGTCCGTCAGCGGCCAGGACATGACCTGCGTCGTTAAGAACGACGGCCTGATCGGCGAGCGCAAGGGCGTCAACATGCCCAACGTCAACATCTCGCTGCCCGCCATCACCGAGCGCGATCGTCAGGACATCCTCTTTGGCCTGACCGAGAACATCGACTACATCGCCGCTTCCTTCATCCGTGACGGCGAGTCCGTCCGCGGCATCCGCAAGCTTTGCCGCGAGAACGGTGGCGAGCACGTGACGATCTTCCCGAAGATCGAGTGCGCCCTGGGCGTCGAGAACTTCGACGAGATTCTCGAGGCTTCCGACGGCATCATGGTCGCCCGTGGCGACCTGGGTATCGAGATCAAGCCCGAGCTCGTTCCGCACATCCAGAAGGAGATCATCGCCAAGTGCAACGCGGCCTACAAGCCCGTTATCACCGCTACGCAGATGCTCGACTCCATGCAGCAGAACCCGCGCCCGACGCGCGCCGAGGTTGCCGACGTTGCTAACGCCATCTACGACGGCACCGACGCCGTTATGCTCTCTGGCGAGTCCGCTGCCGGTAAGTACCCGGTCGAGGCCGTTAAGATGCAGGCCAGCATTGCTCTCGAGACCGAGAAGTACCTCCCGGCCCACGCTCCGCTCGAGGTTCCGGCCGACGCTCACGGCACCCGCGTCGTCAACAACGTTGTGGGTATGTCCGCTGTGAACATGGCCACCACCGTTGGCGCCAAGTGCATCACCGTGCCGACGACCACCGGTCGTACCGCACGCCTGATCTCGCACTTCCGTCCCAACATGCCGATCTGCGCGTTCTCCCGCCACGAGTGGGCCGTCCAGCAGATGATCATGTACTGGGGCGTTATCCCGCACCAGGCCGAGATTACCCAGGGCACCGTCAACGGCACGATCGTCAAGGCGATCGAGACCGCTAAGGAGCTCGGCTACGTCGAGGCCGGCGATCTGACCGTCGCTACCGCCGGCGATCCCCGCATGAGTGTTCAGCTCGAGGACAAGGTCTCCTCGACCAACGTCGCTTACGTCGCTCAGGTGCGCTAAATCGCACTTGCAAGCACGCTTGCATTGCAAAAGGGCCCGGAAGGCTTTGCCTTCCGGGCCCTTTTTAGACCTTCTTCGTATGCCGCATCATCGATTTGTGTTCAGTCGCAAGCCTCTCCGATGCCGAGCGCACCACCGAAGACGCCCTGCGACGGGAGCCGTTGGTCAATTGGAATGAACTGTTCACCGTTAAGCCGGCCGGCTAGCAGCTAGCGATCAGGGGGACTGCGGGAACGTCAGAAGCAGCAACGCGAGCCGCAAATCCCGCCTCGGTCAGCTCGATGACCTCGGTAAACGTTGCATCGAAAAACTCCTCGGTTAGCAGGCGATACGGCGGATGATCGGGCTCGCCGGGGTTTTCGCGTACAATCTCGTGCATGACGCCGATAGTCTTGAGCACATATTCTTTATGGATGGGATACTGCCCAAAACGCGTCGCAGCGGTATAGAGGCGATCGGTCGCACGCGGAATGGAAACGATGCCCAGCGTCTTGCCAAACCAGTCAAAATCGCCCTGCTTTTTAATGCGGAATTCCTCGCACGGCTTGCCGCCGTGTGCTTCCAGATACTGGTTCACACGCGTGTTCCATACCGTGTCGGCCACCAGATGCGACCAGACGCCCAGCGTTAAATCGAGCAGCGACTGCGCCACATCTTCGGACGCAAGCGAGAACTCACAGGCGCCGGGACCGACAACCGGCTCGGCATCCCTGTAGCGCTGAGGATAGTGCACGCGGTTCAGTCGCTCGCGCTCCTCGACAATCGAGGTAGCCTCAGCAGGTTCGCCCGCGGGTGCGCCTTTAAGCAGCGGCGCCACATAGGTATCCCAGAACTCGTGCTCGCGCGGCTTAGGGATAGGCTCGGGCTTTGCAAAGTGCGTAATGCGATACGGAATGGGATCGGCGATGCCAGGGACCATATAGCCCACGAAGATATCCGGAACCACGCAGCCAAACAAAAAGGCATTGCGGTCGCGCACGCTATCGGCAAGCACGCTAGCACGTGCCAGCAAGCGCTCCGTTTGAGCGATATGAATGTTCCAACTTGGCATAGCCACCCCCATAAAACCTGGTTAACTATACCATCACGGCAGAGTCGCACAGGCGGCCATACATACCCTACGCAGCAACTATTCCGCAGCACCGCTTTCGGTTCCATACGACGGCACGGGCGCCTCGACCACATGGTGATATCGATCGATATAGATGGCACGGGCCTCCAGGCGGCGCACCAAATCTTGATGGTGCGTACTCATCAAAACCGTCTTACCGGCAGCAACGTAGGCCAGCAAAAAGTTGACTACGATGTCGCACGAGTCCTCATCGAGCCCGTTGGTGGGCTCATCGAGCACTAGGATATCGGGGTTCATCGACACCACCGCAGCCAGCGCAACGCGCTTCTTTTGCCCGCCCGAAAGCTGATAGGGCGAGGCATCGACCAGATCGGCAACCTGGAACAGCTCCATGGCATCGCGGACGCGGCGCTCGAGCTCGTCTGTCGGCAGCCCCATCTGCGCGGGGCCAAAAGCAACTTCCTCGCCCACCGTAGCGCAGAACAGCTGGGCGTCGGCATTCTGGAACACAAAGCCCACGCGCTGATGAAAACGCTGAGCGGCTGCGGAATCCTTGAGATATGCCGCATCGATCACGTGCCCGTCAAACAGGTACGCACCCGCGTCCGCTAGTTCAAGACCGTTGATAAGGCGCATAATCGTCGTCTTACCGCAGCCGTTGGGACCGAGTAGGGCAACGAGTTCACCACGATCGACCTGCAGCGACACACCATCGACAACCGTATGCCCCGCATAGGAGAACAGCACGTCGCGAAACTCGATGAGCGGCACGCTCTTGGCGCCAGTAGCACCGCTCGCGCCCATCACGCCATTCGTATCGTTTGCCAAAACGTCGCCCTTCCCTATCCACATCGACGGCTCGGCCGCCCGCGCTACAGCACCGCGCACAACACGGCGAGCAGCACCACGACGACCGCATAGACCGCATCGCGCCAGCCAAAGCCGCTCCGCGCGGGAGTCGGATACGCACCGGCAAAGCCACGGCAAAGCATAGCCTCGTCCATCGCGCGGCTGCATTCCATCGCCTTGATAAAGGTCATGCCCATGATACCCGCGATCGAATCGGTACGCGAAAAACCCGCAGGCGCACAACCCACACTGCGCAGCATGACCGATTCGGTCAGATCGTGCGCCGTGCGTCCCAGCACCTCGATGTGCTTGAGCGCCATATCAAACGTAAAGATGACCTCGTCGGGCAGCTGTAGCGTCTTGAGCGCCGCCGACATGCGGCTCCAGGTGAGCGTCCACGAAACGCCCAGCACGAACGACACGTTAATGAACGTCTTGAGCGCGATCTTGAGCATGGCGCCCGCGGCAGAAGCGCCCAGCAGCAGGGCAGGCAGTGCCAGAACCACCGCAAGCCCCGTGGCGCCGAGCGCCGGTACAAAGGTCGCACGCAGCCCGCGTACGGGGCGCACGGCAACGAGCACCAGCGCGATGGCCGCCATCAACATGAGGTACAGCGGGCTCTGCGTCAGACACACGCACAGGACGCAAACGAACATCCCCACCAGGCGCACCGGAGCCGAAACGCAAGAAAGGGCGCGGTCGACCATCGACCCGCCCTCGTGCGCGCCTCCACCCAGGCGAACCCGCTCAAGCAGGCTCGCCAGGTGCAGGACATTCTTTTGCATCACACGATGCCGAGCCCCCGCGGGCTCGTAACGCTCCTCGGCCGCAAGCCAACTAGGCAGCTCGGCTATTGCCATGAGCACCGCTTTCCTTGACCGTCAGCGAGACCAGGCGGAATGTGATGGTGAGCACCGCCACGCCAATCACGCCCGAAAGAATATACATCGCAGCCTGGCCGGCAAAGCCAAGGCCCTGCTCCTCGGAATAGGCCTGCAGATAATCGCCCGTGGGCAGGGCGTCGGCAAAGGTCGGGGTGTCGAGGCCGACCGAAGCCTGCAGGCTGTCGTCGCCAGCCTCCTGAACGGCGGTCGCGGCGCCCTCGGCGTCCCACTCACCCCAGGCGTCACCGGTGGCGAGCAAGCCGAGCGGCGTAGCCACGACAAGCACGGCGACCAGAATGAGCGTGGGAATCAGGGAAGTCTTCTTGGCGGTACCATCGGCGGCAAGCTGGCCATCGGCGGCTTCGGGGCCGACGATAATGCTCGGCGCCGTCTTCTTAATGAAGCCGTAGATGGCGGCCGTCGCCACGCCCTCGATCACGCCGGCAACCAGCATATGCGGGATCAACATGGCCGGAATAGCCACGGACAGCGGGAAGGGGCAGTACAGAGGGGCGCCCGAAGCGTTGGTGAAGAGCATCGGCTGAATACCAAACTCGATTGCCGCGCACAGGGCCGCCAGGCACAGGCCGACCCAACCGCTCACGATGGCAGAAACCGAGGTGCCCCAGCTCTTGTCGTGCAGACGGCTGTTGAGCGCACGGAACACGATAGCAGCGACAAACGGCAGCACAAAGGCCATGTTAAAGCAGTTGGCGCCAAACGACAGAACGCCGCCGTCGCCAAACAGCAGCGCCTGCAGCGCCAGAGCGACCGAGACAGCGATAGCCGCGGCCTCGGGGCCCAGCAGCAGCGCGATGAGTGCGCCGCCGACGGCGTGACCAGTGGTACCGCCGGGCAGCGGAACGTTGAACATCATGAGCAAGAAGGAGAATGCGGCGCAGATGCCCAGGAACGCCATATGCTCGCGATCGAGCGTGGCGCGCACCTTTTTGATGCAGTGAACCCATACGGGCACCATCGCCACCGCCATAACGGCATCGGTCTGCGGGGACAGATAATTATCGGGAATATGCATGAGCCCTCTCAATCAGAACGTTGTGTGTTACGTTTCCAACAATCCGTAACACCGACTCTGCATACTAACAAAAAGGCGCACCGCCCACAACGCAGCACGCCCTTGCAATACGTACGTTATTAGCCCAGGTCCACGCACCGCCCAATAAAGGGCCCATGCACTCCCAACTTTCCGGTCACCCGGAAGAAGGTGCGGTCCGCTCGCAACAAGGTTAACGCAGGAACCCGCCCCCGAGAGGGGTTTTCTAAGGCAACATCCCGCAGCCGCGAAGTGGCGAGGACGT
>UROC01000068.1 GCA_900549345.1 uncultured Collinsella sp. | reverse complement strand
TGCCCGAGCACGCGGGAGAAGATTTCGATGGACGTTTCGAAATCCTCGGGGATGACGTCGTTGGCACCAAGCCGCCGGAGGGCGTCCACTTCGCCGAGGAAGCGGGTACGTACCACGATGTGCACTTTGGGGTTGAGCTTGCGGGCCACGGCGGTGATGGCCCGGACGGCGGAGGGGTCGGAAATCACGACGGCGATGACGCGCGCGCTCTGGATGCCGAAGTGTTCCAGCACGAGGGGCTTGGAGGCGTCGCCGCCGTGGATGGGCTCCTTGCCGCCGTAACGGGACACCGTGTCCGGGTTCATTTCAAGGATGACGTAGGGGATGCCCGCCTCGCGCGCCGTGCGGGCCAGATGCTTGCCGCCCACGCCGAACCCTACGATGATCAAATGATCCTTGAGGGATTCGTCCCTTTGGGCGGCGGCTTCCTCATCGACGGGCATGTGCATGTGGCGGCTCACGAAGGAGGCGACCTTGGGCGCGATTTCCATGACCGTGGGGGTCAGCATCATGGTCACGATGCTCGCCGCGAGGAACATCTGGTACCCGTCGTTGTCCATGAGGCCGCTGTTCACGGCGGAACGGGCCAGCACGAAGGAGAATTCCCCGATCTGCGCGAGGCTCATGGCGGCGAGGATGGAGACGCGCAGGGGGTACCCCACCAGCAGCATGGGCGGCAGGGACAGGATGGATTTCAGGAAGATGAGCAGGGCCGCGAAGAGGAACACCTTGTCCAGATGGTGTACGAGGAAGCCCACGTCGAGCAGCATACCCACGGAGATGAAGAACAGGCTGGTGAAGACGTCCTTGAAGGGGAGGATGCCTTCGAGGACGTTGAGGCTGTATTCCGATCCGGAGAGCAGGAGCCCGGCGAGGAACGCGCCGAGGGCGAGGGAGAGGCCGAGCGAGGCCGTGCCGAGGGCGATGGCGAAGCACAGGCCGAGCACGGTCATGAGCATGAGCTCCTTGCTCCGGGTACGGAGCACGAGCTGCATGATGCGGGGGACCACATGGCGGGCGAGGACCCAGCCTCCTACGAGGATCACCAGCGTCCGCCCGGCGGAGACGAGCATCCCCCCGAGGTCCGTGTCCCCCCGCCCGGCGAGGATCGGGATGGCGAGCATCATGGGGACGACGGCGATGTCCTGAAAGATGAGCACGGAAAAGTCGAGCCTGCCCTGGGGGTCGGTGAATCCGTCTGTACCCTCCTTGAGCTTTTTCTCGTCTGCTTTCACGCGACGTTCGAGCTTCTTTGTATCTTCGGCAGGCGGTAGGTTCTCGGGTACAATTCCGCGGTCGATGAGGCTGCCACGCACGCTTGTGTTGTTCTCGACGTGCTCTTGCTTGATCTGGTCCAGACCGTACAGGTCGTGTTCCTCGGCGTTGAAGGCCGTCATCGAGTCCGTAAGGTCCTTTGCTTTGATGAGAACATCGGCTAGCCTGTCCGCCAATGCCGAGCTCTTGGATACGCCGAGCTGTTGTTTCATTTCCGCCGTGCTTCTGCCGCCGAATAACGCTTCATCGCCCTTCGACTTGATGATCGCGAATCCTTTGGAGTCCACGCCGCGTTTGAACGCAATACCCGAGAGCTGTTTCTCTGAATCAGATAGCGAGTGGCGCGCCTGCAAGCGCTGAATCTCTGCGAAGCGCTGCTCTATGAGCTCTTGGCGGCGCGTCTGCACGGCGAAGTACGCCTGTGCGAGCGCGATTTCTTGCTTGTTTGAATCTCCGTTCTGGGCGATTAAATAGCATGCATAGCGCGTAAGTTTGTAGTCTTTAACCGCGCGAGCGGCGACACCGGCAGTTACCATTTTCGTGGTGTCACGAAAATGGGAATCAACTGGAGTTTTGTTTGTTTCGCACGAGACTTTTGCCCTCTTAACAACTTCGGCAAAGTTCTCCCATCGAGTGTACCCCATGGGTTCCATTAAATCGCGTGCGAGCCAATACTCAACGCCGTCTTCTACATTGGCGTAGCTATCAAGTTTGACACGCCACTTCTCGATATCTCTACTGTCCATATCTCCTCCTCGCTGGCCTATTGTCTATGCGGGCTTTGCCCGCTCCGTATTCAGAATAAGGATACGCTGCCGTACGGACACGAATGGGCCCCGTGCCACTTCGAGCTCACGGGGCCCATAGATATCGATTAGTTGTGTTCTGCTTTAGATGGGTGTTCGAATTAGTCTGCTCGATAGTGCGATCCGAGACTTTCGGTTCGCTTACGCATGGCTTTGATCATTTCCTGTGCTAGTTGAATCTGCGATTGCAGGCGGGCGAGGGCTGCGACTTCGCTGTCCTGGGCTTTCTGTGTGCTCAAGGTCGTTGCCTCCGTCTTCAAGCCCTCAAGCTCGTGTAGTGCCTCGGATAGGCCTGTTTCGGTCCTGTTGATCATGCAATAGGTGCTCATCGTGTGCCTTAGGCTGTGTGTCAGGCGTTCGGCATCTGTTGCGGCTATGCCGTACTGGGGGAGGGCGATATCCGCCTTCAGGGCTGTCTCGGGCTCTTTCTGTGCTGCTTGGGCTGCCGATGCGCCCGCGATGCGCCCGAACACGATGCCGTTGGCGCTTGACAAGCCACCAATGCGGTCGGCGCCGTGCATGCCGCCTGTCGCCTCACCGCAAGCGTAGAGGCCCTCAACGCCCGTTTGCGCGGTCTTATCGATCTTGATGCCGCCGTTAGCGGCGTGGGCATACATCGCAACGCGCATCTCGTCAGTCGGGGCGATGCCGTGCTCGTCTTGCAGCCAGGTGGCAAAGGTCTGCACAAACTCTGGGACATCCTCGCGGGGAAAGTCGTAGTGGAGTGCCAGGCCTTCGACACCTGCCTGATCGATGACGAGATCGATAGCGCGGGAGGCCAAGCGTGACGTGAAGGGACCATATCCAGAGCGCTGCTCGAGCAGGTCGTCCAGCTTGTCGTCGGCAATATCTACCGGCTGGTCTACATGTACGTAGCGCCAGGTTTTCTCGTTGAAGACCAGGTTGCGCTTGGGCTCGATGAAGCCGGGCATCATCTGCATGAACTCTATATTAGTAAGTGTTGCGCCGTGCGCCAGCGCGATGGCCTGCGAGGAGCTGTGCACATCAGCCGACGTAAGGCTGCGCTCGAACAGGCCGCCTGTGCCACCGGTTGCGATGATCGTGGCCTTGGCAGCAAAGGGCACGATTCGATTTTCGGTGAGGTCGTAGAGCATGGTTCCGGTTATTCTGCCGTTCGTGTCCTCAACAAGGTCGATAAGCTCATGGCGGGGGAGCAGGCGAATGCCGAGCGACTCGATCCGGGTCGTCAGAGCGTCCTCAAGGGGCTTGCGGGTGAGGCCGCGCCACATGCGCGTCTTGTGGTCAAAGCAGGGGATAAATTGCTTTTGCTGAGCGCTTTCAGCGCTTTGCGGACGCTGGAGCTCAACACCCAGGTCTTGCTCGAGCCATTCAATTGCCTGGGGAATGCTGTGGACAAACGTCTGGACAAGATCGGGGTCGGCGACGCCGCCACCAACGGTCTGGATGGTATCGATAAGGTCTTGTTCGTCGTCTTCGTTAACGGGTCCGATAAGCCCCAAGCCCCAGGTTCCGGGGAAGAAGCTTGATCCACTCATAGTCTTGCCGGCGCTTGCCACAGTGACGGTCACGCCCGCGCGCGCCGCTTCGATGGCGGCGCAAAGGCCCGCAATGCCAGATCCAATTACCAGTACATCAGTCGATTCCATCGGATTCCTTTCTCGTCCGGCGCATTGTCGCACGGGTGATCGGCAATGGGGCCGCAAAGACTCGGCAAATCGGTAAAGGGCACATATGGCAGGTGGGCGTCATGGGCGTTCTGATGCTCCATCTCATCACATCTCGTATATCGCCCCAACTGATATATCGGCATTAGCTACCCTGCGACAGTGCAAACAAAAAGAGCCGCCACCTTAAAAGGTAGCGGCTCTAAAGCTCAACTATATGAGCATCGCGCGGGCGCGATTAGGCCTTGAGGGCCTCCTCGACGGCGACAGCGCAAGCGACGGTGGCACCGACCATGGGGTTGTTGCCCATGCCGATGAGACCCATCATGTCGACGTGCGCAGGCACGGAGGAAGAACCAGCGAACTGGGCGTCGGAGTGCATACGGCCCATGGTGTCGGTCATGCCGTAAGAGGCGGGGCCGGCGCCCATGTTGTCCGGGTGCAGGGTACGGCCAGTGCCGCCACCAGAAGCGACGGAGAAGTACTTCTTGCCAGCCTCGAGGCGCTCCTTCTTGTAGGTGCCAGCGACGGGGTGCTGGAAGCGCGTGGGGTTGGTGGAGTTACCGGTGATCGAGATGTCGACGTTCTCGTGCCACATGATGGCAACGCCCTCGCGGACGTCGTCGGAGCCGTAGCAGTTAACGGCAGCGCGGGGACCATCGGAGTAGGGGATGGTCTCGACGACCTTGAGCTCGCCCGTGTAGTAGTCGAACTGGGTCTTCACGTAGGTGAAGCCGTTGATGCGGGCGATGATCTGGGCGGCGTCCTTGCCCAGACCGTTCAGGATAACGCGCAGCGGCTTCTTGCGAGCCTTGTTGGCGTTCAGAGCCAGGCCGATAGCACCCTCAGCGGCAGCGAAGGACTCGTGGCCGGCCAGGAAGGCGAAGCACTCGGTGTCGTCGGAGAGCAGCATAGCGCCCAGGTTGCCGTGGCCCAGACCGACCTTGCGGTCCTCAGCGACGGAGCCGGGAACGGTGAAGGCCTGGATGCCCTCGCCGATGATGGCGGCAGCCTCAGAAGCAGTCTTGGCGCCACGCTTGACAGCGAGAGCGCAGCCGAGGGTGTAGGCCCACTCGGCGTTCTGGAAGGCGATGGACTGGGTGTTGTTGACGATCTCACGCGGGTTGAAGCCCTTGTCGGTGCAGATCTGCAGAGCTTCCTCGAGGGAGGCGATGCCGTTGTCGGCGAGGCACTTGTTGATCTTGTCAGCGCGGCGCTCGTAACCTTCGAACGTAACAGTCATAGTTATTTCCCTCCCTTTCTACTCGTGAACCGGGAACACGCTGGCGACGGAGTGAGTCTCCTCGTCGGTGCGCGGGTCGATGTACTTGGCAGCGTTCTCCCACTGACCATAGTGGCCCATAGCGCCAGCGATGGCCTCCTCGGGGGTCTTGCCGGCCTTGACGGCGTCGGTGAACTTGCCGAGGTTCAGGAACTCGAATGCGATGATCTCGTTCTTGTCGTTGAGAGCCATGCGGGTGACGTAGCCCTGAGCGAGCTCGAGGTAACGAGCGCCCTTGGCCTTGGTGCCGAACATGGTGCCGACCTGAGAGCGAAGGCCCTTGCCGAGGTCGTCGAGGGAGGCGCCCACGGGCAGGCCGCCCTCGGAGAACGCGGTCTGGCTGCGGCCGTAAACGATCTGCAGGAAGATCTCGCGCATAGCAACGTTGATGGCGTCGCAGACGAGGTCGGTGTTGAGGGCCTCGAGGATGGTCTTACCGGGAAGGATCTCGGAAGCCATGGCGGCAGAGTGGGTCATGCCCGAGCAGCCGATGGTCTCAACGAGGGCCTCCTCGATGATGCCGTCCTTGACGTTCAGCGTGAGCTTGCAGGCGCCCTGCTGAGGTGCGCACCAACCCACACCGTGCGTAAGACCGGAGATGTCGGAAATCTCCTTAGCCTGGACCCACTTGCCCTCCTCGGGGATGGGTGCGGGGCCGTGGTATGCACCCTTGGCAACGGGGCACATGTTCTCCACTTCCTGTGAGTACTGCATGCCTCTCCTCTCTATCGTGTTGGCGTCCCGTCTGGGGGTCGTGGCTGGCGATTGCCGGGCGACCCTTCGAAAGGGACATGACATGCAGCCCCTATAATACCGCGAAATGCACGGAATATTCGGCGAACGGCTCAGTTTTCGTAGCGAGAAGTCCGGAAGTTTTAATTGAAACGGTTTAACTCTATATTCTGTGGTCGTGAACTTTTGTAGAGGGGGTTCGTCTTGGGCAAGCTTTTGGTCAGCTCTTGTAAGCGTTGCAGGGGCTGACCTGTTGCAACGGTGCCGTTCGCCGCCTGTTTATTGCCTTTGGCCGCGCGAATGTATTGTTTTGCGTGAATGTTTTGGTGGCACGCTTCAATCGTGTTGTATTGGATGGCAAGCAGATCCAGGCGAAGGGAGCGCCATGCAGCGCGTTTGGAGAACGGTTACCGGCTTTTACCATGTTTGTGCCCGCGGTACGGGCAAGCAGCTCATCTTTGAGGGCGATGAAGACCGGTGGGAGGTTTTGGAGCTGATGCGCGAGTGCTGCCGCGAGGCGGGCGTGACGGTTATCGCCTGGTGCCTTATGGGCAATCACGTGGATCTGGTACTCTCGGATTATGAGGACACGATGAGCGCGGCGATGCAACGACTGCTTTTGACGTACGCTCGTCGGTTCAATAAACGCACGGGGCGCACGGGCCATCTGTTCCAGAACCGTTTTGACCGGCGCTCGCTCGATACCGACCGTTATCTAATGGCCGCCATTCGCTATGTTCATGCTAATCCGCAGGAGGCGGGTATCGCCCTGATCGAGCGCTATCCGTGGAGCAGCTTTGCCGAGTATCTGCGAGCGTATGACAACGATATGACGAGGGGATTTTCGGACCCTTCTTGTGTGCTCGAGCTCTTTGAGTCTGTCAGGGGGTTTCTGGATTATTCTCTGTTAATGCCCGATGGTTCCGATCCGGTGATTCACGATATGGATGAGACAGAGTGGGAGCGGCGTGCGTTTGCCGACAAGATGGCGAAGCGCCTGGGTGTGCCGCTCAACAAACTCAAGACCGTAGCACCCTCGCGGCGAGACGGAATCATTTTCGCCCTGCACGATGGCGGCTACACGGTGCGCGAGATCGAACGGTATACGGGAATCAGCAAGAGTACCGTCTCTCGTATCGTGCGCGCTTATGCGCGGGTGAATGCTCAGGCTGAGGGCTCGGAATAGAAAATGGCCGAACCACTCTTGTCAAGCGATTCGGCCAACAAAATTCTTAAGATTTGGGACAAATACTACTGATTATTTTGTCCCGTGAGCATGCCGTCGAGGGTGCGCCAGGCGAGCTCGGCGCACTTGACGCGGGCGGGCATGTGCGAGATGTCCTGGAGCTGGGCGGCTTCGTCCAGGTCTTCCAGGTCCTCCTCGGAGAGCTTCTCGCCGCGGATCATGGCGAGGAAGAGCTCTGCCAAGCGGCGAGCTTCCTCGACGGTCTCGCCGGTGATGAGGTCGGCCATGATGTCGGCGCTTGCCTGGCTGATGGCGCAGCCGTGGCCGGTAAAGGAGGCCTCCTCGATCACGTTGTTCTCGACACGTAGCTGCAAGGTGAGCTCGTCTCCGCAGCTGGGGTTGATGCCGTCGTGCTCGTGCGTGGGGGCGTCCATCTCGTACTTGTAGTCGGGGTGCGAGTTGTGCTCCATAAACGTGGTGGAGGTGTACAGATTACCCATTGAACGTGCTCCAAACGTGATGCAGGCCGGCGATGAACTTGTCGATATCGGCCTTGTCGTTGTAGAAGGCCACGCTGGCGCGGCAGCAGGCAAGGTTCTCGACGCCCAGCCAGGTGAGCAGCGGCTGCGCACAGTGGTGGCCGGCGCGAATGCAGACGCCGTCCATGTCCATGATGCTCGCTACGTCGTGCGGGTGGATGCCCTTGACGTTAAAGCTCACGACGCCGTGGTGGTTGTCCCAATAGATGGAGCCGATGATCTGGACAAAGTCGAGCTGCATGAGTTCGCCCATCAGATAGTGGACGAGTGCCTGCTCGCGGGCCTGGATGTTCTCGTAACCCACCGTGTTGACCAGGTAATCGAGTGCGGCGCCCGTGGCGAAGATGCCGGCGGCGTCCTGCGTGCCGGCCTCGAACTTCTCGGGGACGGGAGCCCAGACAGCGTTCTGCTCGGTGACCGAATCGATCATCTCGCCGCCGGTAAGCATGGGCGGCATGGCGTTGAGCAGGTCCATCTTGCCCCACAGCACGCCGATGCCCATGGGGCCCATGGCCTTGTGCGCACTAAAGGCAAAGAAGTCGGCGCCCAGGTCGGCCACATCGACCGGCATGTGCGGCAGCGACTGCGCGCCGTCGACGACCAGGTAGCCGCCGTACTTGTGCACGAGTTTGCCGAGGTTCTTGACCGGGTTCTCGACGCCCAGCACGTTGGAGACCTGTCCCACGGCTAGGATCTTGGTCTTGGGACCCACCTTGGCAAGAACCTCCTCGGTGGTGAGCTGGCCGGTCTTGGTGGGGTAGAGGTAGACGAGCTTGGCGCCGGTCTCGCGGCAGACCTGCTGCCACGGAATCAGGTTGGAGTGGTGCTCCATGATGGTGATGACGACCTCGTCGCCCGGTTCGAGCACTGTGGGCGCAAAGCTCTTAGCGACCAGGTTGAGCGACTCGCTCGTGTTGCGGGTGAAGACGACCTCGTTGGCCTGTGAGGCGCCGATGAGGTCAGCGATCTGCTGGCGGACCTTCGCGATGGCGTCGGTGGCCTCGACGGACAGCGAGTACAGGCCGCGCAGGGGGTTGGCGTTCATGCGCTGGTAGAAGTCGCGTTCGGCGTCGAGCACACGGGCAGGGCGCTGCGCGGTGGCGGCGCTATCGAGGAAAGCGATCTCGGGGTGCTGCTGGAACAGCGGGAACTGGCCCTTGTAGGGGTTGGTCTCGATGTCCACGGTGGGCCAGCCGCGCGAAGCCTCGTCGCTGGCGTCGAGCTCCATGGGCTCGGGGGCGGTACAGGTGTCGCATTTAACGTGCTCGGTGTCGATCATGCGAGCTCCTCTTCAAAGTTGTCGATCAGGTTGTTGCCTAGGCGGACGACGGCGGCGCGGGTGCGCTCGTCGGTGGCGGAAAGCGCGGCGTCCTCCAGCTTGGCGCGGATGAACAGGTCCTCGGCGGCGTTTTGGTCAAGGCCACGGCAGGCGAGGTAGAACAGCTGCTCGTCGCGGACGTGACCGATGGTGGCGCCGTGGTTGCCGGCGACGTCGTCCTCGTCACAGAGAATGACGGGAACGGTCTTGTTGTCGACGCCCTTGTTGGCCAAAAGCACCGTCTCGCGTTCGGTGCCGGTTGCACCCTTGCAGCCGTGCACGAGGTCGATGGTGCCACGGTAGACCTTCTTGGACGTGCCGGTCAGCACGCCGTTGGCGTCGATCTCGCACTCGGTCTTGCGACCGCGGTGGCGCAGCTCGTAGTTAAAGTCGCGCACCTGCTCGCGGGCGCCCAGGTAATCGGTATCGATGGTCACCTTGGCGGTGTCGCCCAGCAGGTCGCCGGCAAGGCCGGTGGCGCTGGCGCCGGCACCCAGGACGGTGTGCTGCACGTTGACGCGCGCGCCCTCGTCCAGGAACAGGCCGGTGTCGTCGAGTGCGATCCAGCTGTCGTCGAGTGTCTGCGCGCAGGTCACGTTGACGGTGGCGTACTCGTGGGCGCACACGCGTAGCACGGAGCCCACGACACCCTCGCCGGTAACAGGAGAGTCTAGGGCAATATGCAGGTCGAGCGTTGCCTGCGGGCGAGCGACGATGTCGATGGCGGCGATGGCCGCGGCGGCATCGACACCGCTCACACGCACGGTAACCGTGGCGTGCTGGTATGCGGGCACATCGATGACGATGCGCTTGGTAGCGTGCTCGGCCAAGTAGGCGTAGGCAGCCTCGCCCATGCCGGTTTCGAAGGCTTCAGCAGGGGAGAGCTCCTCCTCGAGCTTGATGGCGCCGGCCTGGTAGACGGAGGTGGCGGGCACGTCGAGCTCGGTCTCGGGCGTGATGCGGGCGCGGTCGGCGGCATCACCGGGGGCGGAGGCGCGGCGCTCGGGGAAGCGCTCGGCCATGGCGTTCATGGCGGTGCCAAACGCGTCGGCAGCGCCGGAAAACTGCTCGCCCAAGCCTTCGACCTCAACGGCCTCCGCGGGAGCGGCGGCAAGCTCGTCAGAGAGCTCGAGCTTGGTCTGATTCATTTTCAACCAGCCCCAGGTTGCTGCGGGCATCGCGTTGACCTGCTCGAGCGTGGTAGCAGCGGCGTTGGTTTCCTGTTTCATTATCCGATCGCTCCTTCCATCTCGAGCTTGATCAGGTTGTTCATCTCGACGGCGTACTCCAGCGGCAGCTCCTTGGAGACCGGGTTAGCAAAGCCGTTGACGATCATGGTGCGGGCCTCTTCCTCCGAGATGCCGCGGCTCATCAGGTAGAACACCTTGTCGTCGCCGATGCGGCCGATGGTGGCCTCGTGGCCGATGTCGACGTTCTTGGCGCGGATGTCCATGGCGGGGATGGTGTCGAAGCGGCTCTGGTCATCGAGCATGAGCGACTGGCAGCT
>UROC01000067.1 GCA_900549345.1 uncultured Collinsella sp. | reverse complement strand
GAGCTGCGGAAGGTCTGAATGCCGCCGCTCTTGGAGATACCTTTGGTCTCGACGGTTGCCGAGGTATCGGGCGCGTTGAGCACGACCTTGCAGCCGGTATCCAGGTTCTGGCCGGCGCCGGCAAAGGTGATGCCGGTAAAGCTCGAGCGGGCGCGGCGGCCGTTGAGCACGCTCATGGGGTAGAGGTAGCCCACGTGGCTGCCGAAGGAACCGCTGATCCACTCGATATCGCCGTCCTCGTCCACGCGCGCACGCTTGGTGTTGAGGTTGTACATATTCTTGGACCAGTTCTCGATGGTCGAGTAGCGCAGATGTGCACGCTTGCCCACAAAGAGCTCGACGGCGCCGGCGTGGAGGTTGGCCACGTTGTACTTGGGCGCTGAGCAACCCTCAATGAAGTGCAGGTCGGCATCGTCCTCGACGATGATGAGCGTGTGCTCAAACTGGCCGGCGCCCTTGGCGTTAAGGCGGAAGTAGCTCTGCAGCGGGAAGTCCAACTTGGTGCCCTTGGGCACGTAGACAAACGAGCCGCCCGACCATACGGCGCCGTGCAAGGCCGCAAACTTGTGGTCGGTGGGCGGGATGAGCGTCATAAACTTCTCGTGGATGAGCGGTTCCCACTGTGGATCGTGCAGGGCCTCCTCGATGCCGGAATAGACGATACCCATCTTGGACGCGGTGTCCTGCATGTTGTGGTAGACCAGCTCGGAGTCGTACTGCGCGCCGACGCCCGCCAGGTAGCTGCGCTCGGCCTCGGGGATGCCCAGGCGCTCAAAGGTGTTCTTGATGTCGTCGGGCACCGACTCCCAGTCGTGCTTTTGGTCGGTGTTGGGCTTGACGTAGGTGACGATGTTGTCCATGTCCAGGCCCTCGATGGAGGGGCCCCACGTCGGATCGGGGAAGCGGTTGAAGATCTCGAGGGACTTGAGGCGCAGGTCGAGCATCCACTGCGGTTCGTCCTTCTTGGCGCTGATCTCGCGCACGATGTCGGGCGTGATGCCGGCGTCGAGGCGCTCGAATCCCTCCTCGCCATAGGTGAAGTCGTAGAGGCTGCGGTCGATGTCCGCGACCTCGGTGCGGTTCTTGGTCATTGCGTCGCCCCTTTACGCCTGCTGCTCGGCAGCGGCGGCTTCGGCCTGGGCGCGCTGCTCGGCGGCCTCGCGCTCGAAGGTCTCAAAGCCGTTCTTATCGATCCAGGGGATGAGCGAGGCGTCGTCCTCGCGCACGATGTGGCCCTTGACCATAACGTGGACGCGGTCGACATCCAGGTGCTCCAGGATGCGCGTGTTGTGCGTGATGATGAGCATGGACCCGTCGCAGCTCTTGCGGTAGGCATCCATGCCGTGGCTGACGGTGGAAAGCGCGTCGACGTCCAGGCCCGAGTCGGTCTCATCCAGGATGGCGAGCTTGGGCTGCAGCAGCAGAAGCTGGAGCATCTCGACCTTCTTCTTCTCGCCGCCCGAGAAGCCCACGCCCAGCTCACGGTTGAGGTAGGCGGTATCCATGTTGAGCTCGGCCGCGAGCTCCTTCACGCGGCGGCGGAACTCCTTGCCCTTCATCTCCAGGCCGGGGCGGCCAGCGATGCTGGCGCGCAAAAAGCTCGACAGCGGCACGCCCGGGATCTCGACCGGGGCCTGGAAGCTCAGGAACAGGCCGGCGCGCGAGCGCTTGTCGGTGGTGAGCTCGGTGATGTCCTGGCCGTCAAAGACGATGCGGCCGTCGTTGACGGTATAGACGGGGTCGCCCATGACCAGGTGGCCGAGGGTGGACTTGCCGGCGCCGTTGGGGCCCATCAGCACGTGGGTCTCGCCGGCAGCGACGTTGAGGTTGACGTTGTGGAGGATGGTCTTCTCGTCCACGGAGGCTGTCAGACCTTCGATGGAAAGCAGCGGATTTGCGCTCATGCTGTCCCTCTCTGTATATGGTGTACTCATAGGTGTACTAAACCCTAGGAATCTTCTCGGAATAAAGTTACTATGGGTTCGGCGTTAGTCAAGGGAAAACCCGACTAATCCACTCGACTTTTCAAATTCTGGGACAAAATAACCTGTTGTGTTTGTCCCACTTACTTAAGATTTGGGACAAACAAACCTGGTTATCTTGTCCCAGATGCGATGGGAGGGTAGGTATGCTCATTTCTTCCAAGGGCCGCTATGCCCTCCGGCTGATGATCTATATCGCAGCGCTTGGTGACGCCGAGGGCACGATCGCCCTGCGCGAGGTCGCCGACCGCGAGCGTATCTCGCAAAAGTATTTGGAGCAGCTGGTTCGTCCGCTTATGAAAGCGGACCTACTTAAGAGCGTGCGCGGCAAGGGCGGCGGCTACATGATGGCCAAGGACCCGGCCGAGGTGCGTGCCGGCGACATCCTGCGCGCCGTCGAGGGCAGCACGGCTCCGGTGGCGTGCGATGGCATCGACAACAGCTGCGCCCGCAGCGATCTCTGCTCGACCGTCAAATTCTGGCGCGGTCTGGACGACGTGATCGAAAAGTACGTCGACGGCGTGACGTTGGCCGACCTTGCTGCCGTCCCCGAGATTAACTTTGACATCAAGCTGTAGGTCGAGCGCAATTCCTTAAGATTTCGCGGAGGGTTGTTGCCGTTTACCGAGGGGTTGTTGTGCAACAACGGGCGAGCTGCAA
This sequence comes from uncultured Collinsella sp., assembly GCA_900549345.1. Lineage (GTDB taxonomy): Bacteria > Actinomycetota > Coriobacteriia > Coriobacteriales > Coriobacteriaceae > Collinsella. The sequence goes on along the minus strand of UROC01000067.1, from coordinate 7,734 downwards.
TACTTATTTTTATCTTTGCAAACTGCACTTTAACTACACCAATGCAGGGAGGATCTTATGCAGCCCAAGCATTCTGCGATTGTCGCGGGCCTGACGCTGGCGCTTTCGTTTGGCGCCGTTTCCGCGCCGGCACCCGCCGCTGCCGAGGAGCCCACGCCGGGCGTTGCCTCGGATGCGACCGATATCGATAAGGGTCTCTATACCCAGCAGTCCTTTTCGGGCGTGCTGAGGTCGGTCCAGGGCGTTTCGTTTGTTAACGTGACTCCCGAGATGAAGTACTTCACCAAATATGAGAGTCACGGCAACTATAACCAGGGCTTTTCGTACGGTGACGGTTATAACGCGCTGGGTTATTACCAGTTCGACCGTCGTTGGTCGCTCATTCCGTTTATGAAGCAGGCCTACAACTACAACCCCGAAAAATACAGCATGCTCAAGGATGCGATTGATCGCGGCAGCGAGATTTCCAACATGAGCAATGCCATGTACGAGAACGGCCAGCTCACCGAGTTGGGCCGTATTGCGCAGGAGGCCTTCCAGGGCGCTTATAACATCGATCCTGTTGAGTTCTCAGCTCTTCAAGATGCCTATGCGTACAACTCGTACTATGCGGTGACCGAGGCGTGGCTCAAGAGTGGCCTGGGCATTGATATTTCGGGCCGTGCCGATTGCGTTAAGGGCATGGTGTGGAGCATCACCAACATGTGCGGCACCGGTGGCTGCAGGGACTTCTTCCGTTGGGCGAATCTCTCCAACGATATGTCCGACCGCGAGTTTGTGACGGCGCTTTCCAACAGTGTGGTCAATAACGTGGCGACCAAGTATTCGAGCCAGCCCCAGTATCATGAGGGCTGGAAGAACCGCTACCGCAATGAGCTGAAGGACTGCTTGGTTTATATCGCCGAGGACGAGGCCGCTGCGACGCCCGTGCAGCCCGAACCTACGCCGGCGCCCTCGCCGACGCCTGATTCGAATGACGACTCGAGCGACGATGCCAACGATGACAGGATGGATGCGCCCTCGACCGGTGCTGACGGTGATGGCTCTGCTGGTGGCACTACCAACAACGGCTCTACCTCGAACGGTTCCGATTCAAACGGCTCTGCTGCGGGCGATTCGTCTTCAAGCTCTGCCGGCAATACGGACAGCGACGCTTCTGGTTCGACCGGCGCTGGCACCTCTAACTCATCCACCGGCTCGAGCGATTCGTCCGTTGGCACCGGCTCTAACAACGGCTCCGGCTCTGACGCAACCCCTGGTTCCGATGCTTCCAAGGATGACTCGAATAAGGCGCCGGACGTTCCCGTTGCTTCGCCGGACAAGAAGCCTTCTTTCTCCGAGCAGCTTGGCTCTACGCTGGGCTCTTCGCTGATGGCTGGCGTCAATAACGGCTCGACCCAGAACAAGGGCAACTCTGATCAGGTTTCCACGGAAAAGATCGAAGCCGCAAAGGGCGACTCCAAGGACAAGGCTTCCGAGAAGACCGAATCCGATAAGGGTTCTAGCTCTGAGGAGAAGAGCGACAAGTCCGAACAGAAGAAGGACGAGGATAAGAAGTCTGAATCTGAGGAGAAGGACAAGAGCAAGGCCGAGGGCGAAAAGAAACAGTCCGAAGACGACGACAAGAGCGGTGCTGACAACCAGGTCCAAGAGCAAAATGACTCCAAAACGGTGACCACCACGACCACGACGACTACAACTACCAAGTCCTCGGGCGGCAACATGCCCAAGACGGGCGATCTGATTGTGATGGCGAGCCTTGCCAGCGCGAGCTTGGCCACACTGGGCGCTACGTCTATCGTAAGTGGTAAGCATAAGCTCGATCAGCAGAAGAAGGCTTCTGGGGAGGACGGCTCGGAGGAGTAGCCTCACGGTTGCCAGATAACTAAAGAGTTGGGACGGGGTCCGGTGCGAATGCATCGGGCCCCGTTTTGTTGTGCAACGATTAGTTATGCCCCCTCACACCTCTTGTTGCTACCGTTGCCCGATATGTTCGCGCGGCGTCGTCGGTACGCGCGAGGCGGTCATTACAATTGGCATCGTGCAGCGATTTAGGGGGAACGTTTTGGTGCCTGAACAGGCGAATAATGGTTGTGATGCCGGCTTTGGCGTGCGCTTGATCGGCTGTGCCGACGATGCGGTTTTGCCCATTGGCATGCACGACTATGCGGAGGCCCTTGGTTACTGCATGTTGGTTGACAAGACCATGTTTATTGCCGATGTGTTGGACTGCGACGCGTCCGTTGTGGTGTGCTGTCGACCCGAGGGTTTTGGCAAGAGCATGAACTTGTCGATGCTCAGGTCTTTTCTGGAGCGTCCCGCGGTCGGTCGCGCCGGTCGGAGCTCGTTTGCCGATGCTCAGATTTGGGATGCGGACGGCGGGCGCTATCGGGATGAGTACGCTTGCTATCCGGTGATATCGCTGGATTTTTCTGGCGCTGTGAGGCGTGGCGCCGCTATTGCCGACGTCGTGCGCGATGCTCTTTCGGACGAGTGCGCCCGCCTGCTGGCGCTTTTGGAGGCTCCGGATTTAGCTCGAGACAAAGTGCGTCACATCGAACGTGTTGCGCGTGGCGCGGCGAGCGAGGACGAGGTCGCCTCGGTGCTTGGCGTGCTCATTGAGCTGCTGGAGATGGCCTGCGATGAGCAGGTTGTATTGCTCGTTGATGGGTACGACGCGGCGTGGTTGGGCCGTGCGAGCGCGAGGGGCGCTTCCGGCGCCGATCTGGCAGGGCTATTCGATCGCGTGCTGTTCGACGCCATTGCCACTGCGCGCGATTCGTTGCGGCTGACGTGTCTGATGGGGGAGCGTCCCGGCCCTGCCGAAGCGGCGCTTTCTTTGCATGGCTGCTCGTATTGCCTGGCGACGCCGCTTTCGACGTGGTGTGACCGTTGGTTCGGCTTTTCGGATGCCGAGGTCCAGGCTCTGTTGAATCATACTGGACGCGGGGAATACCTGGATGATGCGCGTGAATGGCTCGAGGGATATCGGTTTGGTAGGGCCTATTGCTCGAGTCCAGCGCGTGTGATCGGTTTTCTGGACCGAGGTTGCACGGCGCCTGTGCGCGCCGATCTGTATGGGTATGCGGATTGCCTGAGTAGGGTAGTTGCCGGGTGGAATCTCGACCGCCTTTCGGTCTTGTTTGATTTGCTCGAGGCCCATGGGTGCGCTGAGGTCCCGCTTTGTTTGGGCACTGCAGAGCCAGATGTCTCGCCTGACGATGGCATGTGGACAGTGCTGTATCTGTCCGGTTTTCTCACGACGGATATGACTGAGGAGCCAGAGCATGGCGATCGCCTCCGTGCTTTGCGATTGCCCAATAACGAGCTTCGCCAGGCCTTGCGTCTAGTGATTATTGAGTGGTTTGAGTGCGCTGCCGAAGACATTCGAGACGTCGATGCGTTTCGCGACGGGCTGTGCCATGGGAACGAGGATACCGTGAGGCGGGCGCTAAGCCGCATCTTGGGAGATGCGGGAATCGGTGCGACCGACCCAAATACACCGCTGCCATATCACCTACTCTTGCAAGGACTCTGCTTTGGATTGCCGGGCTATGCCAATCCTGCTTCGAGGCGAAAGTGTGGCGCGGAGCGATGGGACATCCAGGTTTTTCCTACGGGCGCCGTGTTCGACATAGCCGATACGATCGGCATGCTCGATGAACGTCCGCTGATAACGATCAACATGATGTATGACCCCGGTGTGGATGCGCTGGGCCTGGAATTGCTGGCCGTGCAGTCGCTACTCGACATAGAGCGCGACGGCATCGACGAAATCCGTGTACCACGCCCCGGCGTGGGTCGCATGCGCTGGGGGTTCAGTTTTGATGGGCAGCATGTGGCTACGGTGTGCCAGCGGCTTTAAGCGCCGAGGTGTTTCCGGCTTCCGTTACTCGGCGTCCTTCAGGGGCGGCATGGGTTTCCAGTTGGGATCCTTAACGATCTTGCGGGCGTCCTTCATGCCGCGGCGCAGCGCCGGAATGCCGGTCTTAAAGCACTTGTCAACGGCAGCCAGACGAATGAACTCCTTGCAGAAGGTCGCGGCATTGCCCAGGCGGAACAGCATGGGGTGGTAGTCACCGTAGATCTGCATATAGCGAGCGAGGAAGCCTCGGTTGCGCATGATGTAATAGCGGTTGGTGTCGCTCGTGGAGTTGAGTTGGCGCTTACCGGCGATGTCCCAGTTGGAGACGGCGCGGGCGCGCTTGAGCACCACGTCGGCAACCACGGCGGCGGGGAAGTGCTGGCTGGCCACGTAGCCGTAGCAGGCATCGTCGCCGTAGATAAAGAAGCGTGCGTCGGGCAGGCCAATCTTGTTGACCACGCGGCGCGAGAACATGCCGCCCTCAAAGCACAGTTGGTTCATGGTGCGGTAGCCCTCGGGTCCCAAGTCCCACTTGGCGACAGGGTTGGGAATGCCGAGCGAAAGGATGAGTTGGTATTGCCAAAAGAAGGCGCCGCCGTCAAAGTCCAGGCGCGAACCCTGGATGACATCGTAGCGGTCGGTCCACTTGGCAAGACGCTCGATGCCTTCGGGGATGACGAGCACGTCGTCGTCCATCACCCAGAACCACTGGGCCCCCAGATCGTAGGCGCATTTAGTGCCAGCGGAGAAGCCGCCCGCACCGCCGCCGTTTTCGAGCTGCGGGGCGTAGATGACACGGTCGGTGCCGCCCTTCGCGTCGGGCTGTTCGATGTCGGTGCCCCACAGGTTGCCCAGGCGCTCGTTGAATGCGGTGCACATGGCCTCGGTCTCACGCGAATTCTCGTTATCGACGATCACGATGCGCCAGGGCGCTGCCGTAAGCTCGGTCATGGAGTCGAACAAGTTGGCCAGGAGTTCCTGGCGCTTGTACGTAACGACGACAATGGCGAGCTTATCGATGGGAGCGGGAAGGGTTGAAGTCATGAACGAGAATATCCTTTCGCGTGGGCAGCGTATCGGCCCTGCGGAATTAACAACGTGTCCCATGGGACACGACTATTGTAAGCGTAGGCGGGCGCCCGCGGGTAATGTTCCGCTAATCACCAAGAACGTTTGCTACAAGCCTGGTTGACGTGTGGGCGTAGCGAGATTGCATGCGCGCATTGTGGTATTACATAGGTGCCGATTCCTGTGGACGCAATCTTTCTGTTTGGATGACCCGTGAATAAAACTCGTTTAACCTCCTTTGCCGATAGCCTTCCCATCAAGGCCATGTTGCTGTTTTTGGTTCTTCAGGTCGCATTTGTCTTGAGCAATACGGTGGCAAATTGTCTTCCGCGGTCCGTTATCGAGTCGCATGCGCAGGGTTCGGAGTCATCGGCCCTGTTGTCTGACATGTATGTCTACGACCACCGTGTTGCAGCTGGTCCTGTTTGCTTTGATAACAATCGCTTTATCATTGAAGTCGCACGGCAAAAGGACCAAGGTTCTCCGTTTAAGACGATGGCTGTTGCCGAGATTGATGACGTTACGAAATCCAGCGGGATTACGCATCAGCAGTACTACCGGTATTGGCATGGATGGCAGCTGCTTTCGAATCTCTGCCTGTTTATTGGCGGTATCGACGTTGTCGTGGCGCCCGCGGCTGCTCTGGCGATTGTCGGCTCCGCTTGCGCTTACGTTGCCTTGCGGAAGCGGTTTTCAAAGCCATTGACGTTGGGTTTCCTTGCAATCCTGTTGTTCTCGACAAATCTGTTTTTCAATTTTATCGGTGATCTACTGCTGTGCATCTCGTTCTTTGTGGCGCTCATCATGATGTCTTGCATGAACTTTCGTTTGGAATTGGCTCCGAACGCATATGCTTTTACAAGCCGCCTTGTCCTTTGGTCGATAGCGACGGGCGCCGTGTTTTCGTTTCTTGACTTTTTAACGATCCCTGCTGCGGTTGTCGCCCTGCATTGCTTTTTCGCCTTTATTGCGCTCCCCGAGGGCGAGCGCCCCAAGCGCTGCGTCGTCACGATGCTGCAGGCGCTCTTTGGGTTTGGGCTTTCGTTTTTGTTTACCTGGGCGATGAAATGGGTTGTCGCGGCATTTGTGCTGGGCTGGGACGAGGTCTTTTCGAACGTTCTGGGCGAGATGGGTCTTTGGTCTGCGCATGGGACTTCGTCACTGTTGCCCCAAGCTGACTGGCCTCAGATTTTGAAGGAGTTTTATTGCATGAGCCCGCAGCTGTTCGCCATTTGCTCAACTGCTGGTTATGCGATGATCTCGAACGTCGTTTGTCTTGTTTCGTTTGCTGCCGTATTGGCGATTTGGATTGCCGTGCTCGTTTGCTCGATACGGGGCGGAGCGCAAGAGGGTCGTCGTCGTAAAGTGTTGATCCAGTCGCTGCTCATGGCACTGCCCCTGGTTGTCATTTTGGGTTATTTCGTTGTTATGCATGACCATGCGATCGTTCATATTCCGGTATTTGGCTGCAAGAACTGGGCGATTGTCTTTGCGATTCTATTTGCTTCGGGTGTTAGCGCGCTTCGTGGTCTGCGGAGTCGGAAGGCTGCTTAGCTGTTCATGCGAGCCTTGATGGCGTCGACCACGGCCCTGCGTACGATATCCACGAGGAGCAGGGCAAGCGCGAGGCAAAGGCTCATAAGGATTCCGAGCAAAATGGCGCCGGCTGGATGGGGCTCTCCCGTTTGGATGCCTGTCGCCATGGTGTAGATTGCTTTGTCAAAGATGGGTCGTCAGACGTTGCAGGTAAACGACTGTACGGCGTAGAAAGCGAGCGTTCCTGCGGCGAGAGACATGATTGTCTTGTCTGCAGCTGGGACTTCGTGGCGCGGCTGATGGAGCGCTGCGGCGGCAACGGATGCGGCGGCCAAGATAAAGGATATGACGGAAGTGGACTTGTAGGAGAGCTTCCAGAGCGTGTCGTACTGGCTGTTTGCCGAGAGTAGAAGCTCGAGCGCGATGGTGGCGGCAACGAGTCCGATGAGTACGGTCTTGGATTTTTGAGCGCCAGATGCGTTGCCGTGGTATTCGAGGACAAAGCGCATTTCCCCAGCCGCAATAAACGCGACCAGGTAGGTAACGGCGCTCATGAGCTTGCGCCACAAAACGATACCGTCAGCTTCGTTTGCCGTCGCCGCGATGTGGCAGTTGATTCCAAATGTTGCGAGCACGAGAAGTGCTACGACAAACGGGGCCCTTATGCTGCCGATCCGCTGTCGTATCAACGCAATCACTGGGACGAGCAATACAGATGTCGCGTAGACCCAGATAAACTCGATGCCCAACGTGAGCCAGCCAATCTCGTGTAGCGAGATTTCGGGCAGGGGATAGACGTACATCGAAACAAGCAGACAAGCTACGCAATAAAAGAGCGTGGGCAAGACGATTTTCTTTAACCGCGTAAACGATTTACTAGCGAGGCCCCGTGCGGATGACCCGTTTTGGAGGGCACGAACCGCCGAGGGAATAAGGAAGTACCCCGAGATCGTAAAGAAGACCTCGTTGGCCCAGCAGCCCAGCAGGTTGATGAAGCCGAGCGCTCTGGAGCAAGGGAAGGCAGCGAGCGGCGCATATTCCGGTAGACCGGTGCATACGGCCTGGAAGGTCCACTGAAACGTGTGGAATACCGCGATGCCAGCGACCGCGACCAAGCGAAGCGCTTCGATGGAGGTATTTCTGCTTGCTTTTCTGCCCATCAGACTATTTTCCAGCGCGCGCGTTGTATGAACCAAAGTGCGATGTGATCATTTTTAGAGTCTGCTTGGGACCTTTGTTCCATACGTTATACAGGCCTTCGCTCG
>UROC01000066.1 GCA_900549345.1 uncultured Collinsella sp. | reverse complement strand
TTGTCATTCAAAGAGGACGGCATGACCAGAAGGTCTATGCCGTCCTCTTTTCATGTCAATTTGTTCGCTCTGGCGCCCGCTCGCTGTCGGTCCTCTGCCTGCGGCGTTACTTTGGTTCTACTCCCTTTATGTTGCGGTGGAATAGGGACTAAATGGGAGCCTCAGAGGCCAAAAGAGTCCCTATTCCACCGCAACTTCATGGGGGTGTGTGACAATGCCCGTCGGAAAACATCTGCTGTCTTTGGGGGTCTATCTATGCTGTACGAGTTTTGTGCCGAGAACTTTGAGCGGGTGCCGGCGGCTATCGATGCCGGTGCAAGGCGTATCGAGCTGTGCGACAACCTTGCCGTTGGTGGCACTACGCCGTCGGCCGGCGTTATCAGCGCTACGACCAACTATGCTCACGAGCACGATGCACGGGTGATGTGCATGATTCGCCCGCGTGGCGGCGACTTTCACTACAACCAGGACGAGCTGCGTATGATGGAGATGGATCTGGGCCTTGCCGTGAGTGCGGGCGTTGACGGCTTGGTCTTTGGCTGCTGCAAGCCCTGCGCTGGCGGATGGGCGCTCGACGAACTTACGCTTGGCGCCTTCGTGATGGCTGCGGGCTGCGCGACCGAGGAGTGCAAGCGCGATCCTATCGACATCACTTTCCACATGGCGTTTGACCAGCTCTCGCCCGAGGCTCAGCTGGACGCCATTGACACGCTCGCCGACTGCGGCGTCACGCGCATTCTGACGCACGGCGGTACTGCCGGTACGCCGATCGAGGACAACTTCGAAAACCTGGTCCGCTTGATCGAGTACGCGGACGACCGCCTGACCATCCTTCCCGGCGGCGGCATTTCTACGGCCAACCGCGATACCGTGGCGGCGGCATTGAGCGTCTCCGAGCTCCATGGCACCAAGATCGTGCCGCTGGAGGCGTAACCCGTGGCGCTGGTATTTGACGTTCAGCAGGCGAACGGTAAGCCCGACGACAACCGGCGCCCTGGCACCGCGTGTCCCTTTTGCGATACCGAGGAACTTGCCGATATCATCCGGCGCGATGGTGACTGCATCTGGCTCGAGAATAAGTTCAAGACCCTGCGCGCCACCCGTCAAACCGTGCTGATCGAGTCGGCCGATCACGATGCCGACCTGGTGATCTATGAGCCGGATGAACTCCACCATGTGATACGGTTTGCCCTGGGTTGCTGGCAGCAGATGATCGATTCACAGCAGTATCGCAGCGTTCTCATGTACAAGAACAAGGGTCCGCTCTCGGGCGGTAGTCTCGTTCATCCGCACATGCAGATTGTGGGTTTGGAGCAGGAAGACGGCTACACTTCGCTGACTTCTGCCAATTTCGAAGGCATCAATGTCTGGCAACAGGGGAGAATCTCGGTCAATATCTCAACCGAACCGATCATGGGGTTCTTTGAGATCAACGTTTCAGCCCCGCAGGGAATCGCCGCCAGCGATGACGCACGAGACCAAGCCGAGGCGGATCTCTTTGCCGATGCGATCCAGGTAGCTCTGCGCTATATCCTAAACGAGCACCACGGTGGTCGCGCAGAGTCGTACAACTTGTTCTTCTATCACCTGGGCGGTCGGACCATTGCCAAGGCGCTGCCGCGTTGGGTGGTTTCGCCCTACTTTGTCGGCTATCGTTTGGCCCAAGTCAATGCCGAGACGACGCTCGATATCGATGCTGAGCGTCTGCGTGCGCATCTGGAAACGCTCGTATAGCAAGACTAACACCCGCGTAATGCGGACAGCCTAGCGCGCCATGGCGTCGCGGCCGGCTTCGACCCGCTTGCGCTGTTTGGTGCGCTCCTCGCAGGTTAGGCACTCAAAGAGATGCCCGATAATCGAGGCCAGCACCTGCTGAAACAGCGTGCCGCACATGACGGGGAACACGACCTCGCCCGGAAAGTACTGCGTGGCGATGACGGCACCCGAAGAGATGTTGCGCATGCCGCAGGTAAAGCACATGGTAGTCGTCTCGCTATATGGCAGATGCAGCGCACGTGCGACCAGAAAACCGACGACAAAGCCGCTGATGGCGAAGACCAAAATAAAGAGGGCGACTTCCAGGCGCACCGCGTTTATGTGCAGCACGTACTCGCTCATAGCGGTGGAGTTGGACGCGATGACGCCCATCATCATGAACTTGCAGGCGGGCGAGAGCACGGGAGAGAGTTTCTCGTGGCCCCAGCCGCGCGTGAGTTCATTGATGGCAATACCGAGCACAGCGGGGATGGCGATCATAAAGGCCATGTTCTGCATCATGCTCGGCACGTCGATCGAGACGGTGGCGCCCAGCAGGAGCTTGAGCGTAAGCGGAATCGTCACAGGTGAGATAACCGAGGACGTCAGGATGATGGTGAGCGCGAGCGGGCCGTTGCCGCCGAACATGCTGATCCACATAAAAGCGGTGACGGCCACGGGCACGCTGTATTCGAGCACAATGCCGCAGACAAGGTTGGGGTTGGAGCCAAAGAAGAGTGACCCCATGGCATACGCCGCGATGGGAATAAGCACCGCCGAGACGAGCAGCGCCAAGACTAGGTGCAACGGACGGCGGAACACCTCGGTTACCTGGTGAAAGGTGTTGCTGAGCGCACCCTGAAACGTCATAAAGGCAAACAAGGTGGGAACGATGGGCTTGAGTACGCCAATCTGTTGGGGAAAGAGCACGCCGAGTGCCACGCAAATCGGAACGATGACCTGCATGTGCCCCGCGAGAAACTTGCCCAGTCCAACCCATTGCTTCATATGCGCTTGTGACTCCCTTTGCCCGTGAACCCGTTTTGAATGGATATGCTAGACGCTCGCATGCGTCCGTGCGTCAGAAACGCTCGAATATTTCGAGGCTATTACCGGCATCGTTTACCGAAACCGCGGCGTGCTGCGGCGATTTGCGTCTGCTCTGCACGGTATAATAAATCCGTTCAACAGATCTGCCTGCCGAAGCGGGCATACACAGAGGACTCATCGCTATGAACCGTGAGAGGTATCGCGGCGACCTGCCCCTATCGGGGGTGGGCGCCTATGTCATCGCTTAAGACGACGCATCGCTGGGCGGTCGCTCAGCAAAACCCCGAGCTCGAAAAGGAGCTTTCGGCTGGCCTGGGCATTCCCGGGCTGGTGGCGCGTATTATGGTCGCGCACGGCATTACATCCATCGAAGAAGGTCAGCTGTTTTTGACGCCTTCGCTCGATCGCGACTGGGCCGACCCACTCATTATCCCGGGCATGTCGGTCGTTGCCGACCGCGTCGAGCGTGCTATTTGCAACCACGAGCACATTGCGGTCTTTGGCGATTTTGACGTTGACGGTATTACGTCGACCTGCCTGTTGACCGAGGCACTGCGCACGTTTGGCGCCGATGTCACGCCGTTTATTCCGCATCGCTTTGACGAGGGCTACGGTCTTTCGCGCGCGGCGCTCGACCGCGTTAACGAGCTCGCTCGCCCTCAGCTGATCGTGACCGTCGATAACGGTATTGCCGCCAAGGAAGAAGTCTCCTATCTGGAGAGCCTGGGGATCGATTTGGTGGTCACGGACCATCACGAGCCCTCCGACCAGGTGCCGCAGGGCGTGCCCCTGACCGACCCCAAGCTCGAGGACGAGGGCCCCTCGCGCGAGCTTGCCGGTGCCGGCGTGGCACTCAAGCTGGTGCAGGTCCTGGGCGAGCGTTTGGGCAAGCCGTCGTATTGGCGTTCGCTGATCGAGGTCGCGGCGCTGGGCACCGTGTCCGACATGATGCCGCTCACGCCCGAGAATCGCGCACTGGTCGCCGAGGGCATCCAGCAGATGCGCGTGACGGCCCGTCCCGGCTATATCGCGCTTGCCGCACTTGCCAAGGCCGACCTTTCTACCATTACGGCCGACGGCCTGTCGTTTTCGCTCATCCCTCGTCTGAATGCTGCCGGCCGCATGGCTGATCCCAAGCTGGCGCTCGACCTGCTGCTTGCCCGTGATCCTATCGAAGCAAGTGCACTGGCAGCCGAGCTCGAGGAAATCAATCGCCAACGCCGTGAGATCGAGGCGGAGCTCACGCGCGATGCCATGGCGAAGGTCGAGGAGACTTATGACGGCGGGCGCGCAATCGTCGTGGGCGGCGAGGGCTGGCACGAGGGCGTCAAAGGCATCGTGGCGAGCCGCTTGACCAATCGCTATCACGTGCCGGCGCTGCTGTTCTCGATCGAGGACGGTATCGCGCGCGGCTCTGGTCGCTCGGTGGGCAAAGTTAACCTGTTTGACGCCGTCGAGCGTTGTTCCGACCTGCTGATTCGTCGCGGCGGACATGCCGGTGCGGTGGGTGTGACCATCGAGGCATCCAAGCTCGATGAGTTCCGCCGCCGCCTTTCCGCCGTGCTATCGGAGCTTTCCGCCGAGGACTTTGAAGACACCGACGAGGTCGCCGCCACCGTCGACCTTTCCGAGCTGAATATCGAGACCATCGAGCAGATCTCCCGTCTTGAGCCGTTTGGCCAGGGCAACAAGGTGCCGCTGCTGGCTGCCGAGGGCGTGACGATGTGCGACCGCGCCGTGGTGGGCAAAACCGGCGAGCACATGCGCTTTGTGGCGACCGATGGCGCCGCGAGTGTGCCGGCCATTATGTTCCGCGTGCCGCAAATCGATAAGCTCATCAACTGCGATAGCGCTGTCGACTTGGTGTTCGAGGCCGTTGCCGAGCATTGGCAGGGGCGTGTGAAGCCCAAGCTCATGATCAAGGATGTTCTGGTTCGCGATACCACGCTGCCCAGCGTCGATGATCCGGCATGCGAGCTTCGTCGTGGCGTGCAGCCGGCGGATTCCGGCCTGCGCCTGGAGTCGCGTAAGCGCGAGACGCTCGCCCAGCTTTCCTATACCGAGCTCACGCGCTCGCTTATCCATAGCTTTATCGGATCGAACCAGCCGCACCGCGCGCAGGTTGAGGCGCTCGATGCCTTGGCCGACCACCAGAGCGTCTTGGCCGTTATGGGAACGGGCCGCGGCAAGTCTCTCATCTTCCATGTACATGCTGTGCGCGAGGCTGTCCTTCGCGGACGTGCGAGCATCTTTGTCTATCCGCTGCGCGCGCTCGTTGCCGACCAGGCCTATCACCTCTCGTCGACGATGGCAGCGCTTGGCATTGGCGTTGGCGTGCTGACCGGCGAGACCGTGGAGGCCGCACGCGATGATGTGTTCGCCGGCCTAGCTTCGGGCCGCACCGGTATCGTGCTCACGACGCCCGAGTTCCTATCTATCCACCGTGACCGCTTCGCGCGTTCGGGCCGCATCGGCTTTGTCGTTATCGATGAGGCGCACCACGCCGGCCTTGCCAAGGGCGGCGACCGCAGCGCCTATCTCGACATGCCCGATATCCTCAAAGCCCTGGGCGACCCGGTTGTTATGGCTGCGACGGCCACCGCGACGGCTCCGGTCGTGGCCGAGCTTGCCCGCATGCTGCCGATTACTCGCACGGTGGTCGACGAGACGGTGCGCGAGAACCTGCAGCTCGAGGACGACCGCGACCTTGCGAGCCGCGAGAACCGTTTGGTGTCGATCGTGGCGACGGGGGAGAAGACCGTCATTTACGTCAATTCGCGCGACCAGTCCGTGGCGCTCGCCAAGACGTTGCGCAAGCGTGTGCCCGATTGCGCAACCCATATCGCGTTCTATAACGCGGGGCTTGCGCGCTCCGATCGCCGCCGCGTGGAGGAAGCATTCCGAGACGGAAGCCTCAGCTGCATCGTCTCGACCTCTGCCTTTGGCGAGGGTGTCAATCTGCCCGATATCCGCCATGTCGTGCTGTACCACATGCCGTTTGGCGCCATTGAGTTCAACCAGATGAGCGGGCGTGCCGGTCGTGACGGACAGCCCGCCGTGATCCACCTGCTCTATTCGTCGCGCGACGCCCGCATCAACGAGCGCCTGCTCGACTGCTACGCACCCGAGCGCGACGAACTCGTCACACTCTATCGTGCGTTGCAGACCATGTGGCGCTCCAACCGCGGTAAGACCGGGGATGATTCATTCTGCGCAAGCGATATCGACATCGCGCAGATGTGCCTTGCCATCGATGCTCGCACGCCGGTCGACGAGCGCTCGGTGGAAAGTGGCCTGGGAATCTTCGAAGAGCTTGGTTTCTGTCGCGTTTCGGGGTTTGACGACACCCGTCGCATCGCGATGGCCGAAAACCCCGGCCGTGTGCAATTGAGCAGGTCAATTCGCTATTTGGAGGGCTTGCGCTCGCGCATGGAGTTCTCGGCTTTCCGGAGTTGGGCGCTCGATTCGTGCGCTTCTGATATGCTAGCCAAAGTTAACCGCCCGATCGTACCGCGGGCCTAGGGGAAGGGGACCTCGATGGATGCCGCAGCCCGTACCGCCCATGATTCCACCCTCCAGCCGTTCTCGGAGATGGAGCACTATAAGCATGCCGATGAGCTGCCGCCCGAGATTATGGCGGACAGCTACGACAAACTGGAGCGCCTGTGCCTCAAATATATGAATGAGGACGACTTTTCTAAGGTGGAGCAGGCCTATTGCTTTGCTGCCGAGAAGCACTGCAACCAAAAGCGCCGCTCGGGTGAGATGTACATCAACCATCCCGTCGAGGTGGCCATCATTTTGGCCGATCTCAAGATGGACTGCGATGTAGTGTGCGCCGCGCTGCTGCACGATACCGTCGAGGATACCGAGACCTCGCTTGCCGATGTTTCCGGCCTGTTTGGCGATACGGTGGCCGAGCTCGTCGATGGCGTGACCAAGCTCACCAACATCGAAGTCGACAGTATGGACGAGAAACAGGCGCTCACGCTGCGAAAGATGTTCCTCGCCATGTCCAAGGACATCCGCGTCATCATCGTTAAGCTTGCCGACCGTCTGCACAACATGCGCACCCTTGCGGCCCTGCGTGAGGACCGTCGCCTGTTTAAGGCTCGCGAGACCATGGACGTGTATGCGCCCCTGGCCGACCGTCTGGGCATGAGCTCCATTAAATGGGAGCTCGAGGACCTGTCCTTCTTCTACCTGGAGCCCGATGCCTACCAGCGCATCGCACGCATGGTGGCGGAGTCGCGCGAGGTCCGTGAGCGCTATCTGGCCGAGACCATCAAGACGCTCACCGACGAGCTCAACCGCATTGGCCTGGAAGACTTCCAGATCAACGGCCGTTCCAAGCACTATTGGTCCATCTACCAAAAGATGAAGCGCAAGGGCAAGGAATTCTCCGAGATCTACGACCTGGTGGCACTGCGCGTCATCACGCATTCGGTGCGCGATTGCTACTCCACGCTCGGCGCGGTGCACACGCTGTGGCACCCCATGCCCGGCCGCTTTAAAGACTATATCGCCATGCCCAAGGTCAATAACTACCAGTCGCTCCACACGACGGTCATCGGCCCCACGGCTCGCCCGCTCGAGATTCAGATTCGAACCTATGAGATGCATGAGCAGGCCGAGTACGGCATTGCCGCCCACTGGCTATATAAGAAGTCGGGCGGATCGTCTGCTTCCAAGACCAATGACGCTCAACGTTTGGACGACCAGATCAACTGGCTCAAGCATTCGCTCGATTGGGCGGCTTCCGACGAGATCACCGATGCCAAGGAATACCTGCATTCGCTGAAGGTCGACCTCTTCGATCAGGAGATCTTTGTCTTTACGCCCAAGGGCGAGGTCATGGCGCTTCGTGCCGGCTCCACGCCGCTCGACTTTGCCTACGCCGTTCACACCGAGGTGGGAAACCATTGCGTCGGCGCCAAAATCAACGGTGCGGTGGCTCCGCTCACGCACGAGATTAAGACGGGTGACCGTGTCGAGATTCTGACTAACAAGAGTTCCAAGCCGTCGCGTGATTGGCTCAAGATCGTTAAGACACCTTCCGCCAAGTCAAAGATCCGCCGCTATTTTGCCGCTGCGACCAAGGACGACGACGCTGCTGCTGGTCGCGATATGCTGGCTAAGGACCTGCGTAAGCGTGGCTATGGCATTTCTACGCCGCGTTCGACGCGTGCGCTCAACGCCGTGGCGGAGCAGTTTAACTTCAAGCAGCTCGAGGACCTGTTTGCCGCCGTCGGCGCCGGCAAGGTTGCCCCGCGCGCTGTGGGCAATAAGGTCGAGCAAATCTTGGACCCCAAGCCCGAGGAACAGCTCACCAAGGCCGAGGCTATCGCCGAGGTCGTGAAGCAGCCTGCTCGCGGCTCCAACCGCAAGCCGCAAAAGCGCGGCAAGAGCGCCAGTAACGGCATTATCGTCAAGGGCGAGAGCAACAGCGGCCTACTGGTCCGTCTGGCTCATTGCTGCAACCCCGTGACGGGCGACGACATCGTCGGCTTCATCACGCGCGGTCGTGGCGTTTCGGTGCATCGCGCCAACTGTCCCAACGTCAAGGGTCTTATGGAGCATCCCGAGCGCATGATCGAAGTGGAGTGGGACGGCGCTGCCGACACCCTCTTCCAGGTCGAGATCGTGGTCGAGTGCCTGGACCGCATGGGCCTGCTCAAGGATGTCACCATTGCCATTGGCGATGCGGGCGGCAATATCCTTTCTGCCGCCACGTCGACCAACCGCGAGGGTATTGCAACCCTGCGCTTTATGGTCGAGATCTCGGACGCGAGTGGTCTGGATCCGCTGCTGGCCTCCATCAGCAGCGTTGACTCGGTCTACGACGCGCGCCGCCTGATGCCCGGTGAGGGTGGAGCCCAGCTTAAGCGCCGCGTTTAGTCGCGACGAACGTGTCACATTATCGATATTCGCTACACTCGAGGCATCGTTTGATGCCTCGAGTTCTATAGAGAGGAGAGGGACATGAGTGCTGTGTCCTTGGATTTAACTCCCAAGGGATCGGTCGAGATCGAGACGCTCGTAAACGGTCCCATTCAGACCAATAGCTATGCTGTTATTTCGGACAATGAGTGCGTGATTATCGATCCCGCATGGGAAGGCGAACGCCTGGTGGAGCATATTCGAGCCGAGCATCCCGGCGTACGCGTGTTTGGCGCCGTATGCACTCATGGCCATGCCGATCATGTTGGTGGTGTTGCAGGCGTGCGAACCACCGTTGGCGAGGGCTGCCAGTATGAGCTGTGTGCTAAGGATGTGGCGGTGCCGCATGCGAACATCGAGGAACAGCGAGCTATGTGGGGCATTGAGACGCCTGACCCCGGGGAGCCGACGCACCTGCTCGCCGAGGGAGATGCTATCAAGGTGGGCGATATCTACCTGCAGGTGATCGAGACGCCAGGGCATACGCCGGGCGGGATCGTCTTGTTTGCCGCCACCGAGCAGGGGAACATTGCCTTTGTGGGCGACACCATGTTTCCGGGTGGGCACGGCCGCACCGATCTTTCTGGAGGAGACGAGGCGGCGATTCTGCGCTCGCTCTCCAAGCTCGCCCGGCTTCTCCCGCCCGATACCGTTTGCCTAACCGGTCATGGCGATTCGACCACCATGGCACGCGAGCTCATGCAGAACCCTTTCATGCAGATTTAGCTTAATAGTCGGCTTTTGAAGCACGAGAAGCGTCCAAACGTCAAGCTATTTTTCCCCAACGGGTCGATTTCGTAGGGCAAACGGTCAAAAAAGTCTGTTTGGACGATATTCGTGAACAAACGAACGTTTATGCTCGGGTGCGCCGTGGTAAAATCTCAGGCGTTATCGGAGCAACCTTACAGGAGGTTTCTTTTATGCTCGTCAACGCAGCAGACATGCTCAAGAAGGCCGAGGCCGGCAAGTACGGTCTTGGTGCCTTCAACACCAACAACCTCGAGTGGACCCTGGCTATTCTCCAGGCCGCCGAGGAGGCCAAGTCTCCGCTGATCCTTCAGTGCACCGCTGGTGCCGCTAAGTGGATGGGCGGTTTCAAGGTCTGCGCCGACATGGTCAAGGCTGCCGTCGAGGCCACGGGCGTTACCGTTCCCGTCGCCCTTCACCTCGATCACGGTTCTTACGAGGACTGCTTCAAGTGCATCGAGGCCGGCTTCACGTCCATCATGTATGACGGCTCTCACGAGGAGACCTTCCAGCTTAACCTCGACCGCACCAAGGAGCTCGTTGAGCTTGCCCACTCCAAGGGCATGTCCATCGAGGCCGAGGTCGGCGGCATCGGCGGCACCGAGGACGGCGTGACCTCCAGCGGCGAGCTCGCTGATCCTGCTGAGTGCAAGCAGATCGCTGACCTGGGTGTCGACTTCCTCGCCTGCGGCATCGGCAACATCCACGGCGTGTACCCCGCCGACTGGGCTGGTCTTTCCTTCGAGCGTCTGGGCGAGATTAAGGCCCAGACCGGTGACCTGCCCCTCGTTCTGCACGGTGGCACCGGCATCCCCGAGGATCAGATCAAGAAGGCCATCTCCCTGGGCATCTCCAAGATCAACGTCAACACCGACCTGCAGCTCGTCTTCGCCAAGGGCGTCCGCGAGTACATCGAGGCTGGCAAGGATCAGCAGGGCAAGGGCTTTGACCCCCGCAAGCTCCTCAAGCCTGGTCG
>UROC01000065.1 GCA_900549345.1 uncultured Collinsella sp. | reverse complement strand
GGCTTCAGAGCAAGCGCCCGGGCGATTGAAATGCGCTGACGCTGACCGCCCGAAAGCGCCTTGGGCTTACGGTCGAGGTACTCGGTAATACCCAGGATCTCGGCAGCGGAGCGGACCTTGCGGTCGATCTCGTCCTTGGGGACTTTCTTGAGCTCAAGCGTAAACGCCATGTTCTCGTACACCGTCATGTTGGGGTACAGAGCGTAGCTCTGGAACACCATGGCGATGTCGCGGTCCTTGGGAGCGACGTCGTTGACGCGCTTGCCGTCGATGAGCACGTCACCCGAGGTGATGTCCTCCAGGCCGGCGACCATGCGCATCGTCGTGGACTTACCGCAGCCAGAGGGGCCAACGAGGACGATGAACTCCTGGTCGTGAACGGTGAGGTTAAAGTCCTCTACAGCGAGCACACCGTCCTCGGTAACCTTGAGGTTGTGCTTCTTCTCCCCGGTCTTCTTCTTTTTGCCAAAGAAGCCCTTCTTTTTTGACTCGTTGTTGGGATACACCTTCTGAACATGTTTGAGAACGATCTCGGCCATGTCTTTACCTTTCGATACGCGGCGCCGCGATGAGGGGCGCCGCCAAAACTTGTAAAACAGTTACGGCATCAGCCCTTGACGGCACCTGCCACCACACCGTCGATGATGTACTTCTGGCAGAAGATGTACATGATGACGATGGGGACGACGACCATCATGATGCAGGCCATCATGGGGCCAAGCTCGACATGGCCATAGCCGCCACGGAAGTACTGGATCAAGATAGGAATGGTCTTGTACTTGGTGGAGTCGAGCGTAAGGTAGGGCAGCAGGTAGTCGTTCCAGACCCACATGGTCTCGAGGATGCCGACCGAAAGATAGGTGGGCTTCATGATGGGAAGGACGATCTTAAAGAACACCTGGACCGGGTTGCAGCCGTCGATCATGGCCGCTTCTTCAATCTCGAGCGGGATGTTCTTGACAAAGCCGGCGAACATAAAGACCGCCAGGCCCGCACCAAAGCCCAGATAGATGAAGCAGATGTTGAACGGCGTGTTAAAGCCGATGCGGTCCGCGAGGTTGGACAGCGTGAACATGAGCATCTGGAAGGGCACGACCATCGAGAAAACGAACAGGTAATAGAAGAAGTTCGAAATCTTGCTGTTGACGCGCACCACGTACCAAGCGCACATGGAGCAGCACACCAAAATCAGTACGACCGACGTGACCGTGATGATGAGCGAATACATAAACGCCGAAGCAAAGCCCTGCTCGTTCAGGGCGTGCACGTAGTTTGCAAGGCCGTTAAACGTCTCGGGCGTGAGCAGATCGAACGCCGTGGTGGTGCTGATTGCAGTCCCCTTCTTAAAGGAATTGAGTGCAATCATGAACACGGGGTAGATCCACGCGAGCGACAGGATCGTAAAGAAAATCGAGAGAGCGCGGTTGATAGCCTTATCGCGTTTCATTACTGCTGCACCTCCTTGGACCTCGTGGCCTTAAGCTGGATCATGGAAATAGCGACGACCAGGATGCAGAAGATGACTGCCTTGGCCTGGCCAATGCCCTGCCACGCGATGCCAGCGCGCGAATAGAACGTGTTGTAGATGTTCAGGGCGAGCATCTCGGTGGAGTGCGCAGGGGCACCACCGGTAAGGGCGAGGTTCTGGTCGAACAGCTTAAAGCCGTTGGTAATGGACAGGAACAGGCAGATAGTAATCGTCGGCATCAGGTTAGGGATCTTAACCTTCCAAAACGTCTGCCATGCCGTAGCGCCGTCGACCTTGGCGGCCTCGATGTAGTCGGACGGAATGGACTGCAGACCGGCGATGTAGATAATCATCATGTAGCCGACCTGTTGCCACAGGGTCAGGATGATAAGGCCCCAGAAGCCAGCGGCAGAGTTAAGGGCGATGAGCTGGGCACCCACGTTGGAGAGCAGGCAGTTGATCAGAATCTGCCAGATGTAACCCAGCACAATGCCGCCGATCAGGTTAGGCATGAAGAAGATCGTACGGAAAATGTTGGTTCCCTTGAGTGCCTTGCGGGTGAGCGCCTGCGCGATGGCGAGGGCGATCACATTGATGAGCACCGTCGACAGGAAGGCAAACGCCACGGTAAAGAAGAACGACGTGGAGAACTGCGGGTCCGTCAATGCGCGCACATAATTCTCGATACCGACGAAGTGCGTGTTATTGATGGTAATAAACTGGCAGAACGAGAGATAGAAACCCTGGATAAAGGGAATCACGAACCCGATCATAAACGCCAGGCACGTGGGCAACATAAAGAGCGGCCACCAGCGCTTGAGTGCTTTGCCCATAGAAGGGTCCTTTCAATATGCAGGGGGCGGGCAAACCAACGTCTGCCCGCCCCCCTGTCGCTAATCAGATATCTCGGGCAGCAACTGCTTACTCGGAAGCAGCCTTCTCGGTCTTCCAACCGTCGACGAAGGCATTCTTAACGTCGTCCCACTTGCTGTTGTCGGCAGCGTAGGCAATCAGAGCCTGCTTGAGGTTCTTCTTCCACTCCTCAGAGGGGATGTAGACGAAGTCCCAAGCGACGGTCTTCTTGCCGTCCTTGGCCATGGCAACGGCCTGCTGCGAGAAGACGTTGTTGGTGTCCTTGGCGCTCTTGAACGGGGCGGTCAGACCCATCTTGTCGGCGATAATCGAGGTGGCGGTGTCAGAGGTGACGCACCAGTACATGAAGTCCTCGGTGGCCTTCTGGGCATCCTCGGAAGCCTGGGAGCTCACGCACCAGTAGTTCTCGCCGCCGGAGCACAGGCCCTGGTTCTCCTCGCCATCGACGCCGATGTAGATCGGCAGCATGCCGAGCTGGTCGTCGGTCATGCCAGCCTTGGTGAGGTCGGCATAGGCCCAAGAGCCGTTCTGGTAGAAGACGGTCTTGCCGGTTGCGAACTCGTTGGTGGCGTCGTCGCCGGTCTTGGAGGCAAGCTGCGAAGGATCGCAGGTGGAGTCAGTGATGTACAGGTCGAAGATCTGCTTAAAGTTGTCGAGATACTCGCCCTTGATCTCGTCGTCCTCCTGGTTGTGCTCCTTCTCGAACTCGTAGTAGAGCGGGAGGTTGGCGAGGTGGGTGGTGTAGCGCCAGCTGGAGGAGTCATCCATACCGGCGGAAGTGAAGGCACCGTCAATGCCGAGCTCGTCCTTGCGGGCCTGGATGTCATCGGCGCAAGCCTTCAGCTTGTCGAAGGAGTTGATGTCCTCGGCCTTATAGCCGGCCTTCTCGAGGAGCTCCTTGTTGTAGATGATGCCGTAGCTCTCCTGAACCCAGTCGATGCCCAGATCCTGGCCGTCGGACTGCAGCGCCAGGGAGTCGTCGATGAGCTCACCGCGGACCTTGGTGTCGGACAGATCGGCGCAGTAGTCCTTCCAGTTCTTAAGGCCGGTGGGGCCGTTAACCTGGAACAGCGTCGGAGCGGAGCTCTTAGACATCTCGGACTTGAGCTTCTCCTCGTAGGTGTTGGAAGCGGCGGTCACGATCTTGACCTCGACGCCCTTCTCCTCCTTGTAGGCCTTGGCGATCTCCTTCCACTCCTTGTCGACCTCGGGCTTGAAGTTAAGGAAGTAGACCTCGGCAGCATCACCAGAAGCAGAGGAGCCAGAGCCGGCAGAACCGCCGCAGCCCACGAGGCCCAGACCAAAGACTGCGGCCGCGGAACCAGCGAAGCCCAGGAACTGCCTTCTGCTCATTTCGTTCTTCATTACAATCCACCCTTTCACACCGTGGCGACACCCTTTGTCGCCGCCTTCGGAGATTGGCTTGGGGACGAAACCCCTTTCGCTGATTTGTACAATACGCTATTTGGCTAGTTGTTTGAACAAGTTTTACTAGAGTGGTAGAAAATCATCGGTGAACGGTTATTTCAACTTGATACTTGACAAGTTTTGTATAAACAATTATTTGTTATCGAATGCAGAGAAAACGCCCGGGCAAGCCGATGCATCGTCGGTTTGACCGGGCGTTTTCTCTTTGAGGGCTTGAGTCTCGTCAGGCTGCGAGCTAGCCGGCTATCGCTTGGAGTTGACGCGGTAGTGGAAGATCTCAGGATGCGTGCGGGCATGCGTGACCTCGAACAAGATGCCATCCGAGGTGTACGACTGGCTCTCCATGACGGCAACGCAGTTGTATTTGCCGAGGTCCAAGTAGCTGCAGTCCTCATCGTTGGCAAGCTCGACGCTCACCGTACGGCGACTCGCCATCACCTTGACGCCGCGCTTGTGCTCCAGATAGTTGTAGATGGACTTTGCGGCAATCTCGGGCGTCAGGCCCTTGGCAATCGACTCTAGGAAGTAGCCGTGGTCCACCTGGCGAGCACTGCCGTTAAGGCTGCGGACACGCACCACGCGAATGAGCTCCTCACCCACCTTAAAGCCCAGGCGGCGGGAGAGCTGTTCAGTGCAGACCAGATGTTCAAAGGACTTAACATCCGTCGATGCAACGGCGTTGTTGCGCTTTGCGAATTCGGCAAACGACTCGACTTCCTCGAGTGCGCCGAGCATATCGGTCTCACCTTTGAGCCAGATGACACGCACGCCCTTGCCGTGAATGGGTTGCACGTACATCTCGTCGGCCAGCATGGCAAGTGCTCGGCGGACGGTATTGCGGGTGCACCCGAACTCCGCGGTCAGCTCGGCCTCGGTTGGTAGCATCTCCTGAAACGCATAGATTCCATTAATGATGCGCGAGCGTATTTCTCGGTAGATTCCTTCGTAAATCGCTTTTGGCATGACTTCACCTCTAATGAATATGTATGGCTAGGCACGATAGCATTTCTTAAAGTTGTCTAAACCGATTATCGGCAAAGCGACAGGATTTAACCGTTGACGGTTTCTGTCGCGCCCAAACCGGTTTCGCTCAAAACTGCCGGTACGACAATCGTCTGGTCCTCTACAATGATTCCATTGTTTAAACGTTTCACCACGCGCAACGCGCCTCGATATTCGGGAGGCAGAACATGCTGCAAAAAATCCAACGCTTTGGCGGGGCAATGTTCGCGCCCGCCATGTTGTTTTCCATATCGGGCCTTATGGTCGGTGTCTCCGCCCTCGCAACGTCTGCGGATATCGTCGGCGACCTCGCCGTATACGGAACCCCTTGGTACGTTTTTTGGACTATCATTCAGCGCGGCTCGTGGACAGTCTTTAAACGCCTTCCGCTCCTTTTTGCCGTAGCACTGCCTATCGGCCTTGCCCAAAAACAACCGGCACGCTGTTGCCTCGAGGCGCTCGTGGCCTATTTTGCCTACTGCTTCTTTTTGAGCGAAATCATTAAGCTGAGCGGTGACAACCTTGGGCTTAAGTATCCGTCGTCTTTGACCCCCGCAAGCGGCATCACCATCATCGATGGCATCAAGACGCTCGACACCGGCATTATCGGCCCGCTGGCGGTGTCGGCAACCGTCGTCGCCGTCCATGACCGCTTCTACGATGCCAAGGTTCCCGATTGGCTCGGCACCTTCTCGGGCTCCTCGCTGGTCTACCTCATCAGCTTTTTTGCCGTGCTCGCCCTTGCCGCCATCTCGGCCGTCATCGTGCCCTTCGTATACGCAGCGACCGAAACACTGCGCCATGCACTTGTGGGCGTCGGCCCCTTCGGCGTGGGTATCTTTGTATTTTTGGAGCGAGCACTCGAGCCCATGGGGCTGCACCACCTGCTCTACATGCCGATCTACTACGACAACCTGGTCATTAACGACGGCATCTACGCCACGTGGACCAACTTGCTTCCCATCCTGTCGCACAGCACGCGCCCCCTCAATGAGCTTGCGCCGTGGGCTGGTTTCACCGCCACCGGCTGGGTCAAGCTCTTTGGCCTTCCTGCCATCGCCATGTCGTTCTACACCACCGCCAAGCCCGAACGCCGTGCTGGCCTCAAGGCCATCCTTGTGCCCGCCATCGTCGCCTCGGTGGTCTGCGGCGTCACCGAACCGCTCGAGTTTCTCTTTATGTTCACCCATCCCGGGCTCTTTTTGCTCTACGCCGTCCTATCTTCCTGCCTCGCCATGGCCATGAACTTCTTTGGCATCGTCGGCATCTTCTCGGGCGGCCTCATGGAGATGGCTGCCTTCAACTTTATCCCGCTCATGCGGACGCATGCCGGCTCTTACCTTTTGGCGCTCGGAATCGGACTCATCTTTAGCGCCATCTTCTTCTTGAGCTTTCGAGGCCTTATCCTGACCTTTGGCCTTAAAACCCCGGGACGCGAGGACCATATTGCCAGTAGCGCGGCGCTCTCGCGCTTGACGGGAGGCAACGTTGACGAAAAGCGCTCCTCCAAGACCAGCGCTTCCGAAAGCCAGGCATCGCAAGATCATCTGCTCGCCGAGCAGGTTATAGCGCTTCTGGGCGGCGCCTCGAACATTGTGGGCGCAACCAACTGCGCCACGCGGCTGCGCGTCGAAGTCGTAGACCCTTCTGTCGTGGCGGACAACGCGGCCTTTGTCGCAGTGGGCGCCAAGGGCCTCATCGTCACCGGCAAGACAGCCCAGGTGATCATCGGCGTCTCGGTTCCCCGTGTCAAAGAGCACTTTGATCAGGTTATGGGGCTCGAACCAGGTTTTGCGCCCGCCATCTCGCCTTCTCATGCTGTCGACGCCGCCCAAAATCATGGAGATATCTGCTTCTTTGACATCGACGGTACGCTCGCCTGGCAAGATCCCAAACTTGTCCAAGAGCTTCCCGAGGGCGAGCGAGACCTTTCCCCCTATCCTAATGAAACGGTTGCGCAGGCAATTCGCGCGTTTGTCGCCAACGGCAACAAGGCTTTTATCTGCACGGGGCGCGCCCTCAGCTGCATCCATCCCAAGCTGCTCGACCTGCCGTGGGCGGGCGTCGTCTGTCTCGCGGGCGGTTACGCCGAACTCGAGGGGCGCATCGTGCGCAATGCAGCCATAAGCCCCGGTCTGCTACAACGCCTCGCCCCCTATCTCGAGCAATCGGGTGAAGAGATTCGCTTTGAAGGCCTTAATCGAGTCGTGCGCATGAGTGCGGACGCGCCCGAGGCACCCGGATACGCACGCACCTCTGGCGATGCCGTCACGCAACTTAAGCACTACAACGCCTATAAGATCCTTATGTCCACACCACTCGCCAACCGCATCGCTCAGGATAAAGAGCTTGGACCCCTGCTCTGCTTTAATGAGCTCGAGCTTGAGGTCACAGAAATCTCGCCTCGCGAGTGCACCAAACGAGCCGGAATCGAGGCCGTGCTTGACGCCCTGGGGCCAGACCACGGCACCGTGTATGGTATTGGCGACGCGAGCAATGACATCGCCCTTATGGAGACGGTCGACGTTGGCATCGCCATGGGCAACGCGCCGGACTTCCTCAAGAAAAAGGCCAACTATGTAACCGACAGCATCGACCACGACGGCGTCGTCACCGCGCTCGAACACTTTGGGCTTATCTAGCCGAGCCCCTACCACATGCGCGGCCACATGACCCAATCGTCTTCAACCGCCGCGCTCGACGCCCCAATGTGGCAATATGTTGTCTGCATAATGCAACGATGCAACCTCAGAAAGAATGCGAGAGCCCGTGTCTAGTCCGTTTACCAGCTTTTTAGCCCAGCACTTTGACCAGATTAACGACTATCTGGCCACGTTTTTTGACGGACAGGCGACTTCCGCCGATATCGAGCGCTACCTGTATACCCCGCTCTCGACATTTACGGCAAACGCTGGCAAGCGCCACCGCCCGCTCATCTGCATGCTCGCCGCCACTGCGGTAGGCAGCAGCTTTGAGAGCGCCCGCAGCGCAGCGGCGGCCATCGAGCACTTTCAGTCGGGCGCACTCATCCACGACGACATCGCCGACAACGGGCAGATTCGTCGCGGCAAGCCCTGCATGCACCTTACCGAGGGCACCGGTCTTGCCATCAACTGCGGTGACCTGGCGCTCACCATGGTCACCAAGACGGTTCTCGACGACCCCACACTCAACGCAGACGTGAAGCTTCGCGTGCTCCACGAGCTTACCGAGATGATCGTCCGTACCATCGAGGGCCAGGCGCTCGACCTGGGCTGGGTCCGCGACGGGCGCTTTGACATTTCGGTCGACGATTATCTGGACATGGCGACGCACAAGACCGCGTACTACAGCGGAGCGACGCCGCTTGCCGCCGGAGCCATTATCGGCGGCGGCAGCGAAGAGCAGATTGAGGCACTGCGCGCCTTTGGGCTGCACACGGGCCTTGCCTTCCAGATTCAAGACGACCTGCTCAACCTGGTCGGCACCAAGGAAGCCGCCAATAAGGACTTCCGTACCGACATCACCGAGGGCAAGCGTACGCTCGTCGCCGTACACGCCCTCTCTGATGAGCGCTATCACGACGAGGTCGAGGCAATCCTTTCCTCGGGCACCGAGGACCCTGCGCAGCTCGCGCGCGCCGTGGAGATCTTCCAGCAGACCGGCTCTGTCGATTTCGCCCACAACTATGCGCTCGACCTGACCGCCAAGGCCAAGGCCGCTATCGAAGGCGTCGAGCTCGACCCACATGCGCGCGAGCTCTTCCTCTCAATGGCAGATTTCTTTGTGGAGCGCCTTAACTAGCGGGGGTTATAAAACCTGTCAGCAGCGTATTTGGGTACAACTTGCTACACTGTTGAGTGCATGTTTATGCATCCCTTTGCGTTGTCTATCCGACACACGCTCAAATAGTACGAATGGTACGCCGAAAGGGGTTCGTTCATGGAACCTATTACAACGGGCATGCAGGGAGCAGCCGTCGAGGACGTCCAGTCCCGCCTTCTGCAGCTCGGCTATACAATCGATGACGCCGAGGTTGTCGACAAGCGCTTTGGCACCACCACCGAGCAGGCCGTCAGCACCTTCAGGCTCGACAGCGGCCTTGCTGTCGGTCATGCCGTCGATATCCCCTGTTGGAGCGCCCTGGTCGACGCCTCGTATAAGCTGGGCGACCGCACCCTGTATCTGCGCATGCCCAATTTCCATGGCGCCGATGTGCAGGCCCTGCAGCGCGCCCTCAACGTTTTGGGCTTTGCCTGCGGCGAGGACGACGGCTACTTTGGCCCGCATACCGAGGCCGCCCTGCAGCAGTTCCAGGAAAATGTCGGCCTGTTTGCCGACGGCATGGCCTTCCAGGACACCTACGCCTACATCAACCGCCTGCACCATGTGTGGGAGGGCAAGCCCTCGGTCACCGAAGCCGAGTCCCGCATCGGTTTTGCTCGCGCCGCCAACGTGCTCGAGCGCTTCCAGATCGCCGTTATCGGTGAGGACCCCATCGCACGCAGCGTTGCTTCGCGCATGTGGAACATCGCCACGGCAACGACCGACAACAGCGGCATGATGCTCTGCGACTCCGAGGTCCCAACCGACGTTGACCTGGTGCTCGAGATCGCAAGCGACGAGCTGCCCGCCGACGCCGCGCCACGCGCCACGATTGCCCTCGCCGAGTGCCACAACCTGGCCCAGCGCATCCGCACCGCCAATGTCGCCGCGCAGCAGAAGCCGGCTCGCATTCGCATTGAGCTCACGGGCATGACGCGCTACAACGGCACCTTCACGGCCAGCGACGCGCAAACGCTCGCCGTACGCCTACTCGACGGCGTTTGCGATGCCCTCGCAGATTAGGTAAACTAGACGAGTTGCTTTTGGGCGACACCACACATTGGGACGTAGTTCAACGGTAGAACTCCGGTTTTTGGTGCCGGCTGTTGGGGGTTCGAATCCCTCCGTCCCAGCCATTAAAACTGAGCGCCCTGAGCCCATAACGGCCCAGGGCGCTTTCTTGTGAGCAAGCGGAGGGATTCGAACCCGCAAGGGTGCGGAGCTGAGGAAACGCGAAGCGTTTTCCAGCGCAGTACGCAAGGAGCGAAGCGACGCAGCGGGGCGCGGCCGCCGACCAGGCGGACGCGGAATCCCTCCGTCCCACACCAGCCAAGAGCCCCTCACGTCAAGCAAATCGAGCCAACGCCGCCAAGCGGAGGGATCCGAACCCGCAAGGGTGCGGAGCGACGCAGCGGCGCGCGGCCGCCGCAGGCAGACGCGGTGTCGGCACTTGGGGACGTTCCTAAGTGCCGACATTATAGGAACGTCCCCAAGTGCCGGCTCGGGACTATTTTCGAGGACTCTCCGAAGGACTGTGGCCAAAAAACGACAAATATGAGTAATGTTACCGTTGTAGCTACATTATTTTCGTTAATAAAAGAATATCTTAATGAGACTTATTCGCATCAAGGTCTTCCTTTAATGAACACTTGAGGAGATACGGCAGCTTATCTGCTCGATCGACACGTCAAATCACCTTAAATGTGGTCAAAATTACTGCTACTAAAAGAATATCAGTACTCATATTTGATGTTTTTTGGCCACGGCTCTTTATAGACACCCTGTACAGCGACGGTGGTAGATTTCGGAACGTGTCCGTCAGCCCCGTTCCGAAAAGCGAGCCGCATGCAACGACCAAGCCACGACAGGCCCCGGAGGAGCGGGGACACCGGCTTAGGTTTATCGCGAGTTCCGCACGAACAGGAGGCCACTTAATGT
>UROC01000064.1 GCA_900549345.1 uncultured Collinsella sp. | reverse complement strand
ATCGACGACGTCAAGCGTACGCTGCGCCGTCGCAACCCGCTCGTCGAGCTTGTCTGCGTGGGCGCCAAGGTTCAAGGCGAGGGTGCGCCGGCCGAGCTCATTGATGGCTTGCGCCGCGCCGCTTCCATTACGCCGGCGCCCGACTGTATTTTGCTGGTGCGCGGCGGCGGCTCCTTTGAGGACCTCATGACCTTTAATGACGAGGAGCTTGCCCGCGCGGTGGCGGCTTGTCCTGTGCCCGTGGTGACCGGCATTGGCCATGAGCCCGATACCTCGATTTGCGACATGGTGAGCGACCGACGCGCCTCCACGCCCACGGCGGCGGCAGAATCGGTGGCGCCGGCTATGACGGAGTTGGCCGATGCGCTCGAGGCGCGCCATCAGCGTCTGGGTGTCGCGATGGCATCGATGATTGGGTCGGCCCAGGTCGACCTGGAGATGCTCGATCAGCGCGGTCGCCGTGCCTGGGATACCTATACGGCTCGCTTGGGTGATGCGCTCGATGCCGCTGCGTGTCGCCCGTGCCTCAACGACCCCACATTTATGGTCGAGCGTCGCGAATCGGAGCTTGCGCTGACTGCCGATCGCCTGTCGGGCGCCATAGTACGCTCGGTCGGGACATTCCGCTCCAACTTTGAGCGCTTGCCCGAGCGTCTGATTACAAGCACCTCGGGGCTCGATGGTAAGCGCCATGCGCTCACGCTTGCGAGTTCCCGCCTAGAGCATCAAGGGCGCACGATGCTCAGCAAGCCAGCGTCCGACCTGAGCCGTGCGGCAGCGTCGCTCGATGCCCTGTCGCCGCTCAAAGTGCTTGCTCGCGGCTATTCCATCGCGTACAGCGATGATGGTGTGGCTACGAGTGCCAAGACCTTTAAGCCTGGCGACGCCATTCGCGTGCGCATGGCAGACGGCAACGTGGCAGCAACGGTCGATACGGTCGAGTAGACCGCGTTTCGCAGTGATAGACCCTTAGGAAAGGAAACAGATATGGCAGAGAAGACCCCGGTCGAGCAGCTTACGTACAAGCAGGCCTCGCAGGAGCTGGAGCTCATCATCCGCAGCCTGGAGTCGGGCGATATGGAGCTTGAGGAGTCGCTCGAGAGCTACACCCGCGGCGTCGAGCTCCTCAAAAGCCTGCGCACCCGCCTGTCCGATGCCGAGCAGAAGGTCTCGGTGCTCCTTAAGGACGTCGACGGCAACGACGTGCTCGCCGACGGCGAGGCCGCCAACACCGATGATAACCTTTCGTTCTAAGCATCTCGACCAAATATAATTACCTTGGTCTGTAAGAAAGGAACCAGCTATGTGCGATTGCATCTTCTGTAAAATTGCCAACCACGAGATCCCCTCGACCGTTGTCTATGAGGACGACCAGGTCATCGCCTTCGACGACCTCAACCCGCAGGCGCCGGTCCACGCGCTCGTGATCCCCAAGAAGCACTACAGCGACATCGCCGACAACGTGCCTGCCGAGACCATGGGCGCCATGGCTCACGCCATCCAGGAGGTCGCCAAGGCCAAGGGACTGGAGGACGGTTTCCGCGTCATTTCCAACAAGGGTGTCAACGCCGGCCAGACCGTCATGCACTTCCATATGCACGTCCTCGGCGGCAAAAACCTGGGCGAGAACCTCATCTGAGGGCGCGTAGCCCGTCGACTTGGCTGCCTTTGGAGTAATCTATGCAGCTTTCTCAACTCGAATACCTTCAAGCGGTAGCGAACTATGGCGGCGTGCGCAAAGCAGCTCGCGCCGTTCATGTGAGTCCGCAGGCTGTTTCGTCGGCAATCAAAAAGTTGGAATCTGAGTATCAGATTGTTTTGCTCGACCGATCGGCGGGGGAGGCTGTTTTGTCTTCGGCGGGCAGAGAATTTGCGCGTCGTGCACGCGTGATCCTGGCACAAGTCGACGATCTCAAAAAGTACGCTCAATCGGGGAGCGACGGCGTTTCGCCCGATGGCCACTTTCGTCTTTACGCCCCCTGCCTTCATGGGCGGGGGCGCCTTTTTGCCGAAAACTGGTATGACTCGTTTGAACGCTCGCATCCTCAGATTCACCTTGATGTGTGGCATCAGCCAACGGCTACATGCTTTGAATCACTTGTGCTTGGTATTTCGGATGCGGCCATCTCATTTGAGGAACCAAGGGACAGTGTCCTTTCTTCGAAATACTTGGGTGAAAAGGAGCTCAAGGTTCTTTCATGCCCAGAGGGTCATCAATCTGTGGGCGCCATGACCATTCGCGAGTTACTGGGCGGCAGGCTCGCTGTTCCCATTAATTTGTCACCCTGTCTCAATGCAATCAATCAATGTCCCGAAGCCCAGCTCGTCAATTTTCGCTTTCGTGATGTTGAATACGGAAGCAGGGCTCAGACTGAGTTTCTTCAAGCCGGGGGATTGATATTGAGTTTGTCTGGGTCCTCTCTCGCATCGGATGGGTCAGAAGTGAGTGAGTGCTCCATTGAAGGTTCGCGTGATGCAACCTTGCCTATCTACTTTTGCTATCGGCAAAATTCCTGGACTGATCGACACCAGACGGTTTTTCTGCACCTATTGCGTCATCTTGCTTCGTGAGATTAATTGGCTTCGAGGCATCAAGTGATTATTGACGCCTTGTAACACATAGCTGACAGCTTTGCCCTCATGCTTTTCCAAGATTCCGATTTAGATTGCTGACTCTTGGAGGGCGGAGCATGAAAAACCGTACGGTTTTGCTTTATATGACGTTCGTTTTTCTGTCGAACTTCAGCACCATTTTGTATTTTCTGACGGTTTACCTTGAATTCGTCGGATTCTCGATGGTGGCGATTTCTAGCATGATGATTGCATACCAAGTGAGCAAGTTCATTCTTGAGGTTCCTACTGGTTATATTGCTGACAGGTTTGGACGAAAGGTGAGCGGCCTCGTTGGCATTGTGGGAATGCTTGGGTACTACGTCGCCCTGCTTCTCGTCCGATCTCCTCTGCTTTTAATCGGTGCGTTCGCTCTCAAGGGTTTTGCCGTTGCATGTGTGAGTGGATCCATCGAAGCGATTTACATTGACAGCGTCTCTCAGGACCAGCTCGTAAGACTTAATGTCGTTGAGCGATTTGCTTTCTATGCCTCTAATGCCATTTCCGCTTGCGTGGGCGGTTTCATTTCGTCCGTCGGTGCATATCTCATTGGTCTTTCGGCAGATATCATCGCAATGGTGTTGACGTTGGTTGTCGTTGTCCGCATTCCTGAGATGCGAAGAGGGGACACTGCGGCGACACCTGAACATGGGATTAGCCCGAAGATGATCGGTGCCGCCATTGCGGGTAATGGCATTCTTCGTTCAGCGTTCATCATGGACTGTTCTCAGGCATTTGCTTTTGTCGCCCTGGAAGACTTTTTCTCACTGCTGCTTGCGGGTCGCGGAATGAATGCCGTCGCTTCGGGTGTGACCATTGCGGTCCAGCTCCTTGCCTCGGCCTCCATAGGGTTTATTGTGCCCAGTGTGATTGCTCGTGTCGACAAGGGCCGCTTTGCGCGTATTTGCGGCATCGTGCGTCTTTTCCTGACAGCTCTGTTTTTGATTCCTTTAACTCCGGTTTATTTGCTGCCCGTGTTCTATGTGCTGCAGACGGTTGCGTACTCGTTATTTGCTCCAATTAAATACTCAATTTTTCAAAATGCTGCCGATTCTTCGATGCGCTGTTCACTGATTTCGGTTCAAAGCCAGATGGTGGCGGTGGGTGCCATCCTTTTCTATCTGTTCAATGCTGCGTTGAACAGCATCGCGGGCACTCGAGTCATATTGCTTGTCGCGCTCGGGATTTCTTCTTTGGTGTATATCCCCGCGCTATTTCGTCTTACAAGCCAAAGGACATGAGTATTTAGGCACCGATAACTTATATATCAACGCAATAAACCCGAGCGCGAGGGCGTTTGGGTTTATTATTGAAACGTATGTAACCTGGCGGCGCCACACCGCCTGTTAGTAGGGAGACACATGAACGTTCTGGTCGTCAACGCAGGATCTTCGACCCTTAAGTATCAGGTCATCGATACCAAGTCCCATAAGGTGTCCGCAAAGGGCTCCTGCGAGCGCGTCTGCTTTACCGGCGGTACCTTCACCCACACTGCCAACGGCTCCAAGAAAGTGACCGAGAACATCGAGTTCCCCGACCACAAGGTCGCCATCGAGGTCGTCCTGAAGGACCTCGAGGCCAACGGCGTCAAGATCGAGGGTATCGGCCATCGTATCGTTCAGGGCGGTTGGTACTTCGGCGATTCCTCCCTCGTCGACGAGGACGTCCTCGCCAAGATCCGCGAGGTCGCCCCGCTGGCGCCGCTGCACAACAACCCCGAGGCCAACGTTATCGAGTACTGCCTCGAGCAGTATCCCGACCTGCCCAACGTTACGGTCTATGACACCGCCTTCCACTTCAACATGCCCGAGGTCGCCAAGACCTACGCCCTGCCCAAGGACGTCTGCGACAAGCTGCACATCCGTAAGTACGGCGCCCACGGCACCAGCTACCGTTATATCTCCAAGAAGGTCGCTGAGATGACCAACGGCGAGGCCCGCAAGGTCGTCGTGTGCCATATCGGCTCCGGCGCTTCCCTGTGCGCCATCGAGGACGGCAAGTGCATGGACACCACCATGGGCTTGACCCCGCTCGACGGCGTCATGATGGGCACCCGCTGCGGTTCCATCGACCCGGCTACCGTGTGCTACCTGCAGCGCGAGGGCGGCTACACCTTCGACGAGGTCGACGAGATGATGAACAAGAAGTCCGGCCTTTTGGCTGTGACCGGCGGCAAGACCAACGACTGCCGTAACGTCGAGGAGCTCGCCGCTGCTGGTGACCCCGAGGCTCAGCTCGCCTTCGACATGTTTGTCTACAAGATTGCCGCCAAGGCTGCCGAGATGGCCACCTCCATGTGCGGTATGGACACCCTGGTCTTCACTGCCGGCATCGGTGAGCACGCTCCTGCCGTCCGCGCCGGCGTGGCCGACCGCCTGGCCTTTATGGGCGTCAAGATGGATCATGCCCGCAACGCCCTGCGTGGTGATGGCGCTTGGTGCCTGTCTGCCAAGGATTCCAAGGTCAAGATTTTCGTCATCCCCACGGACGAGGAGTTCATGATCGCTTCCGACGTCGAGCGCATCGTCAACGGCAAGTAATTGCAAGAGGGGAGGGGCTGGACGACCGAGCGCCGTTCGGCCCCTCTTTTGTGCTCGTTGGGCGATATGCTTGATAGCTATTTATCAAGTTGTGATAACTTCTTATTAAAATGCGGCCGCCTTAAGGGGTCTGCGTCGACCGTATTGCACTGCAAAGGAGTCTCATGAACGTACTTGTTGTCAACGCCGGCAGCTCAAGCCTTAAATATCAGCTTTTGGATACCGATACCCGCGAGGTTTTCGCCAAGGGCAACTGCGAACGTATCGGTTCGGACATGGGCATCTTTGGCCACTCCGAGAACGGTGGCGCCAAGCAGACCGAGGAGGTCCCTTTCCCCGATCATCGCTCTGCTATCGCTCGCGTGCTCGAGGAGCTCGAGAAGACCGACTTTACGATTGATGGCATTGGCCATCGTATCGTTCAGGGCGGCTGGCACTTCGATGATTCCGCAGTTGTCGACGACGAGGTTATGGCCAAGATTCTTGAGGTGGCACCGCTTGCTCCGCTGCACAACTACGGCGAGGCCGCAGCAATCGAGTATTGCCGCGAGAAGTATCCGGAGCTGCCCAACGTCGCCGTCTTCGATACCTCGTTCCACATGACCATGCCCGAGGTCGCCTATACCTACGCACTGCCCAAGGACGTGTGCGACAAGTACCACGTGCGCAAGTACGGCGCCCACGGTACGAGCCACCGCTACGAGTGGATGATGGCCAAGGAGATCCTGGGTTCGCGCTGCCACCGTCTGCTTTCGTGTCATCTGGGCAACGGCGCTTCGCTCGCCGCCATTGAGGACGGTGTATGCCGCGATACCACGATGGGCCTCACGCCGCTCGACGGCCTGATGATGGGCACCCGTTGTGGTTCCATTGACCCGGCTACCGTGTGCTACCTGCAGCGCGAGGGCGGCTACAGCTACCAGGAAGTCGATGACATGATGAACAAGCAGTCCGGTCTGCTTGCCATCTCGGGCATCTCCAACGACGCCCGTGACATCCGTACGCGCGCCTCCGAGGGCGACGAGCGCTGCCTGCTTGCCTTCGACATGTTTGCCTACAAGGCCATGCAGCAGGCTGGCTCCATGATCGCTTCCATGGCGGGCGTGGACACCATCACCTTTACCGCCGGCATCGGCGAGAACGACTGGTCGATCCGCAAGGCCTTCTGCGATTGCTTTGAGTGGCTGGGCGTACGCATCGACAACAACAAGAACCGCGAGGCGGTGGGCAACGGCCCGCAGGTCATCAGCGCCGCCGGTTCCGCCGTTACGGTCATGGTCATCCCCACCGACGAGGAATACATGATCGCCCACGACGTCGAGCGCCTGACCAAGAACAACTAACGCGCGCATTTGCAAGTAAACGAAAGGCCTCCAGAGCAACAGCTCCGGAGGCCTTTTTGCTAGCAGGCGGAAATTCCAGTCCCAAAGTGATCATCACCAGCAACGCCTGCGCTCCCAGCAACGGCACCCGACCATTCAGATCCTCAGCTCCAGCTCGTAGCCAAGCCGCCGTCCACTCCAGATTCCCTGAATACCACGTAGCGGCAGGGACCCCACAGGGTAAAGCTCTGAAAACATTCCGGACGGAGGAAGCCCCCGCCGCACGTAGTGCGCAGCGGGGGCTTCCGACATGTCCGAGGACGTTTTCAGAGCTTTACCCTGTGGGGTCCCGAGGGGATACGTTCGCTACTCAGCCATCTGAGCCTGGACGGCGGTGATGGCCACGACACCCACGATGTCGTCGGCAGAACAGCCGCGCGACAGGTCGTTGACCGGCTTGGCGATGCCCTGCAGGATGGGGCCGTAGGCGTCGGCACCGGCGAAGCGCTGGACCAGCTTGTAGCCGATGTTGCCGGCCTCGAGGTCGGGGAACACGAGCACGTTGGCCTTGCCGGCGACAGAGGAGCCGGGAGCCTTGAGCTGGGCGACGGTGGGGACGATAGCGGCGTCGAGCTGCAGGTCGCCATCGATGGCGAGCTCGGGAGCCTTCTCCTTGCAGAACTTCACGGCCTCTTGGACCTTCTTGGCGACCTCGCCGCCGGCGGAGCCCATGGTGGAGTAGGAGAGCATGGCCACGTGCGGCTCAACGTTGCCCATGAAGGTGGACCAGGAGTGAGCGGAGGCGATGGCGATCTCGGAGAGCTCGTCGGAGGACGGGTTGATGTTGAGGCCGCAGTCGGCGAAGATCAGCGTGCCGTCGGTGCCGAACTGCGGGGTGTCGGTGCACATCACGAAGAAGGCCGAGACCAGCTTGGTGCCCGGGGCGGTCTTGAGGATCTGAAGCGCGGGGCGCAGGGTGTCGGCGGTGGAGTGGCAGGCGCCGGAGACCAGGCCGTCGGCGTCGCCCATCTTGACCATCATGGTGCCAAAGTAGGTGGCGTCCATCACCTGGGCGCGAGCCTGCTCGATGGTAACGCCCTTCTTGGCGCGGAGCTCGGCAAACTTCTGTGCGTACTCCTCGTGCTTCTCGGCATTGCGCGGGTCGATGACGGTGGCGCCGGGAACGTTGATCTCGTTGGGATCGCCCAGGATGACGATGTTGGCCAGGCCTTCCTCGATGATCTTGTTGGCTGCGACGATGGTGCGCGGATCCTCGCCCTCGGGCAGGACGATGGTCTTAAGGTCGGCCTTGGCGGCAGACTTCATACGGTTTAGGAAATCGCTCATGTTACTCCTTGCAAGCGTTTCGCTAAGCTCCAGGCGCCCGGCTGTTCACGAATAAACCCGCTGCTAGCGGGTTTACCTTTCAATTATGTACGCCGCGGTGCTTGAGCTTTCCTTGTGTGGCAAGCTCATTATAGGACGCATTAGCGCTATAATCGCTCTGATAAATGTGTCTCGAAGAATGTTCGAGAAAAGCCCAGCTAACGAGCCCGTGGCTTTTGACAAGGAGTATCGATGCAGATTACCTCAGGCCTGCCTGAAGGCTTTAACGCCGGCGCGTACGACATGATTGTCGTCGGTGCTGGATATGCCGGTGCCGTTTGCGCCCGCCGTCTTGCCGAGACCATCGGCTATCGTGTTGCCGTTTTGGAGCGCCGTAGCCACATTGCGGGCAATGCCTATGACTGCACTGACGAGGCCGGAATCCTGATCCACGAGTACGGTCCGCATATCTATCACACCTTTAACGAGCGCGTGCACAATTTCCTGTCGCGCTTTACCAAGTGGACGGATTATCAGCACAAGGTGCTCGCCAACATCAACGGCACCCTTATGCCCGTGCCCTTCAACCATGCGAGCCTCAAGCTCGCCTTTGGTGATGAGCGAGGCGAGGAGCTGTATCAGAAGCTCGTGGAGACCTTTGGCAAGGATGTCAAGGTGCCCATTATGGAGCTGCGTAAGAAGAACGACCCCGACTTGGCCGAGGTCGCCGATTACGTCTACGAGAACGTCTTTTTGCATTACACCATGAAGCAGTGGGGTCAGACGCCCGACCAGATCGACCCGTCGATCACCGGCCGCGTTCCCGTTTTTGTGGGCGATGATGACCGCTACTTCCCGCAAGCTCCCTTCCAGGGCATGCCGCAGGAGGGCTACACGGCGCTCTTTGAGCACATGCTCGACCACGACCTGATCGATGTGTTCTGCGACGTGGACGCCCGCGATCTCTTTGAGATCGACGAGACCACCGTCAAGGTCGACGGCAAGGTCTACGGCGGCGAGATCGTCTATACCGGTCCTCTCGATGAGCTGTTCAACCTCGACTTGGGCGCGTTGCCGTACCGCACGCTCGATATGAAGTTCGAGACGCTCGATATGGACCAGTTCCAGCCCGTGGGCACCGTCAACTACACCACGAGCGAGGACTACACGCGCATCACCGAGTTCAAGAACATGACCGGTCAGGTCCTGCCCGGCAAGACCACCATCATGAAGGAGTACTCCAAGGCCTATACGCCCGGCTCGGGCGAGACGCCGTACTACGCCATTCTTGAGCCCGAGAACCGTGAGCTCTATGAGCGCTATCTTGAGCGCGTCCAGAACCTGACGAACTTCCACCCGGTGGGTCGTCTGGCCGAGTATCGTTACTACGATATGGACGCCGTGACCAATTCCGCCCTCGATCTTTCGGATGAGATTATCGCCTGCCATGCATAAAGTCATAACATTCGGTATTCCCTCGTATAACGCCGCCAAGGACATGGACCATTGCATCACCTCCATCTTGGAGGGGAGCAATTACGCCACCGATATCGAGATTATCGTGGTGGACGACGGCTCCAAGGACGAGACGGCCGCCAAGGCAGACGAGTGGGAGGCCCGTTATCCTGGAATCATCCGCGCGGTGCATCAGGAGAACGGCGGCCACGGTATCGCCGTCCTTTCGGGCTTGCGCGAGGCGCAGGGCACCTACTACAAGGTTGTCGACTCGGACGACTGGCTTGACGGCGCTGCCCTTTCGACCATGCTGTCGATTCTGCGTGGCTTTGAGGAGCGCGACCAGCGCGTTGACCTGTTTATCTCGAACTACGTGTACGAGAAGGTTTACGAGGGCACGCATACCGCTATCGGTTACAAATTTGCCCTGCCGCGCAAAAAGATCTTTTCCTGGGATCAGATCGGTCATTTCCGCCTGGACCAGAACCTACTCATGCACAGCCTGTGCTATCGCACGGATGTGCTGCGCGAGTCCAACCTTCCCATGCCGCCGCACACGTTCTATGTGGACAACATCTACGCCTACGTGCCGCTGCCGCGTTGCAAGACCATGTACTACGCCGACATCGACCTCTACCGCTACTTTATCGGTCGCGAAGGTCAGAGCGTCAACGAGGCAACGATGGTCAAGCGTCTGGACCAGCAGTTCCGTGTTACGCGTATCATGATGGAGTCGTACCACCT
The DNA here is from genome assembly GCA_900549345.1 of uncultured Collinsella sp. Taxonomy (GTDB): domain Bacteria; phylum Actinomycetota; class Coriobacteriia; order Coriobacteriales; family Coriobacteriaceae; genus Collinsella. The sequence goes on along the minus strand of UROC01000064.1, from coordinate 702 downwards.
GTACAGCGATGTTGAGTCGTCGCGTCTGCGTTCGTACATGATGGGCTACTTCACCATGATGATGGCGATCTGCTCGGTGCTCACCAAGCTTTCCGAGGAAGATTGCGCCGACGAGCGCCTAAAGACGCTGTGGAATGATTTGAAGGCCTACGACGAGCGCATGTATCGTCGTGCCCGCTACGGCGTGGTCGGCTTCTTCACCAACCTGCGCGGACGGGCCGGAGACAAAACCACACTCGGCCTATACCGTCTTGCCTCAAAGATCTTCAAATTCAACTAGCTGCTGAGTAATCGCTGCTGATAGGTTGACTGGGCCCCTCGGCCTTTAGTTTGCTACTGCGAACAGTCCTGCTCGCACGGAAAGCACATTAAGTGCTTTCCGGCTCGTGCGGAACTTGTATCAAACTAAAGGCCGAGGGGCCTCTGCTATAAGAATCGATTGTCAGGTTGTTTGAATTTGAAGATCTTCGACGCGCGGTACACAGGGGCCTGGGCTGAAAAGAATCTGGTTGGTAGGTTGCCCGGTGGGGCTTGGTTATGTTTGTCGCGAGTTCCGCACGAGCCGAAGAGCACTTAATGTGCTCTTCGTGCGAGCCAGGACTGTAGAGCAGCAAACATAACCAAGCCCCACCGGGCAACCGGTCAGGTTAGGCTACTTCGCGGCGCCGGGGATGCCGTGGGAGGTTTTGGCGGTTTTGGCTC
>UROC01000063.1 GCA_900549345.1 uncultured Collinsella sp. | reverse complement strand
CAGGCAAGACCGGCTGCCAAGCCGCAGACGAGATGCACCGCCGTGAGCGGGGAGCGCGCCAGGCGCAGGGCCTCGGAGAGCAGGGCCCGCGGGAGAGTCATGCGCGGCATCGGGTCGGAGAGTCGTGTCATGGCCATCACCTCTCCTCGGAGCGCGCGAACCAGGCCGCGCCCGCCGCCGTGAGCGCGGCGAACGCGAGCGCGCTGACCGCAAGGCCCGCCAGCGTGAGCATGCCATCCGCCGCGAGCGCCCCGCCAAGCGCCATGTCCGCCGCGAGTGGCTCGCCGCTCGGCAGCACGGGGATGAAGCTCGTGGGGATGACCATGCTCGCCGACGGCGGAAAGAGCTGCGGCAGCGGCACCAACGACCAGGCGAACCCACCCACGAGCTGCGCGACGAGCGGGCAGAAGATGCCCGCGAGCATGCCGAGCCGCGCCGTGAGAAAGAGCCCTGCGGGGATCATCCACGCGGCGGTCACCGTGTTGACGAGCGCGCAGAGGAGCATCGTGAGCGTGCCCGCGACCGTGAGGCCCTGCGAGGAGAACGCCGATCCCGCGAGGTAGATGCTGAAGACCACGAGGTTCGAGAGCGTGCAGAGCGCGAGGCACCAGAGCGCCTTGGCCCACCAGGCGCGCCCGAGCGGGAAGCCCAGGCCCAGAAGCCCCCGCATCCGCGTGCGAGCGTCCGCCCGCGCGACGCACGCCACCACGAGCGAGAGAGACACGGGCAGGAAGAGCGCATACCAGTAGTTCCACGCGCTGAAGATCTGCACGCCCCGGTAGGGCATCGCGCCGAGCAACGGCATCGGCAGCGCCATGAGCACGGCCAGGCGAACCGGTGCCGCGTGGCGCGACTTCAGGGCCTCGGCGCGCAGGGCCGCGAGCAGGCCGCCTTTCTCGCCCGTCATGCTGCCACCTCCCCGCGCGCTCGTCGCCCTTCCCGGCAGAAGCTCATGAAGAGTTCCTCGAGGTCCTGCCCGGGACGAAGCGCATCCTCGTAGGCGAGGCGCCCCCCGCAGATGATGCCGATGGTGTCCGCCATCTGCTGCACCTCGGAGAGGATGTGGCTCGAGACGATCACCGTCGTACCCGCCGCCGCGAAGCCGCGGATCTGGTCGCGCAGCTCCTCGATGCCGATGGGGTCGAGGCCATTGGTGGGCTCGTCGAGCACGAGCAGGCGTGGCCGGGCGATCAGCGCCAGCGCGAGCCCCAGGCGCTGCCGCATGCCCATCGAGAAGCGCCCGGCGCGCTTCTTCCCGGTGTCCGCGAGGTCCACGGCGGCGAGAACCTCATCTATGCGGCTCTCGGGAAGGCCCAGCAGCGTGGTGCGCACGCGCAGGTTCTCGCGCGCGGTGAGGTTGGGGTAGAGCGGCGCCTCCTCGATGAGGCTGCCGATTGCGTAGAGGTCCTCGCGGCGCCAGGCGTGCCCGGCAAAGAGGATCTCCCCGGCCGTCGGCCGCAGCATCCCGCAGATCATCTTGAGCGTTGTCGACTTGCCGGCGCCGTTGGGACCGAGCAGCCCGTACACCTCGCCCTCGCGGATATGAAGGCTCACGTCGGCCACGGCGTCCTGCGCCTGGTCGCCGCGGCCGAATCGCTTGGTGAGCCCACGCGTCTCGAGCATGTAACCCATGGGTTTATCCTTTCTCTTCCGGGCGCGCGGGCCGAGCCACCGTGCCCGCGCGCCTTACTTTCGGGTTCGCCATCCATGGTGGGGCGCGTTTCTAACGAAGCCGTAACGGCCGTTGGGATCTTTTGGCGCCAGCCCTTCTCGACCCGCACATCATGATTAATTTGCTTAAGGGAACAACTTTCCCGATCGATGTAATCACCGAATCAAAACGTGTACGTCAGCCATCAAAGATGCCGAAAAATGTCATATTTGGAGGCTGATGTACACAAATGCAGAATCCCGCACAACCCAGTAGCATCCTCCATATGTCTGGACTCTCTATGCTTACGCTGGATAGACATCGCCGGAACGGGTATAGTAGCGAAAGTTTTGTCGTTAACCAGCGGGGGAGTCCTGTGGGCATCAAAAAGAAGATCAAAAAGGAGCTTATCGGCACTTCCGATTACCCGTCGAATAAGATCTTTACGATCTCCAATTTCATCACCTTTACGCGCCTGATCCTCACCCTGGTATTTCTGTACCTGTTTGTGACGGATAACAACCGCGTCATCGCCATCGTTATCTACGCCGTTGCCGCCTCTACCGACTGGATGGACGGTCAGATCGCCCGCATGACCAAGACGGTCTCGTGGCTCGGCAAGGTCATGGATCCCATCTGCGACCGTGCGCTGCTGTTCACCGGCGTACTTGGGCTGGTGGTCCGCGGAGAGCTGCCCATCTGGGTCTGCGTGCTCATTATTGGCCGCGACATCTATCTGGGCATCGGCACGCTTATCGTGCGTCATTATCACCGTCGCCCCATCGATGTCGTCTTTCCCGGAAAGATTGCCACTGCACTGCTCATGACCGGCTTCTCGCTCATGCTGCTCGGGTTCCCCGTTATTGACGGCCTGCATCTTTTACCTTCAACCCTTACGGCCTTCCCGGGCCTCAACGGAAGCTCGGTGCCCCTCGGCATCTTCTTTGTGTACGGCGGCGTGATCTTCTCCATGCTCACGGCTGTCATCTACTCCATTAAGGGCGGAGCGGCCATTAAACAAGCTCTCACGCATCCCGAGGACGAGGACATCGACTTTCTGAACCCTGAAATCGAAGACTGATTCGTTGGGGTATGATTACGTACGGTTCATTATTTGCGGCACGTCCGCGATAAGTTAGGGGTTGTCATGGACAACATGGTTAACAATATGCCTCACAATGATAAGACTGCTGACGCTACCTGCGTATTCCGCGTGCCTTCAAGCGACGTCACCGTTCCTGACCTCATGGCCAACGTGCGCATCACCGCCCCCGTTCTGTCCATCGTCAAGGGTCCGCAGACTGGTGCCGCCTTTGAGCTCGAGGACGACGTGACCACTATCGGCCGCGATCCTGCGAACGGCATCTTCCTCAATGACATGACCGTTTCGCGCAGCCACGCGCGCATTATCCGCGAGGGCCTCGGCGCTCGCATCGAGGACCTGGGCTCGCTCAATGGCACCTGGGTCGACGGTGCCATCGTCAATGCAGCCCCGCTACACGACGGTTCTTCCGTCCAGATCGGTACGTTTACGCTCATCTACCACGAGAGCACGCCGGAGCGCATCGAAACCGGTGAGTAGGGCATGGCCGAACGCAACTATCTGAGTATCGGCCAAGTCGTCAACCTACTTCGAGGCGCATACCCCGATCTTTCGAACTCAAAAATTAGATTTCTAGAAGATGAGGGGCTCATTACCCCTCATCGTACGCCTAAGGGATACCGTCAGTACTCTAAGGAGGACGTTGATCGCCTGGAGGTCATCTTGCACTTGCAGAAGACCCGCTACATGCCGCTCAACGTGATTAAGCAGCGCTTGGAAAACGCCACGGACCTGTCAACGCTCGCCTACGAGGTGGGCTTGCTGTCCGATGTTCCGCTCAAGACGGAGCCCAAGGAGACCAAACAAAAGCTGCATCCCATCGAGACCATTCCCGATATGCTGGGCGTCGAGATCTCGTTTATCCGCTCGCTCGCCGAGAACGACCTCATTCGCATCATCAAGAGTCCGCAGAACCGTGAGCTCGTCGATGGTCGCGATTTTCCGATCATCCGCTACTGCTCCGAGCTGTCACGCTTCCATATCGAGCCGCGCAACCTGCGTCAGTACGTGTCTTCCGCCAACCGCGAGTCCTCGATGTTTGAGCAGGTGCTCGTGAGCATGCTCGGCATGGATACTTCTGATGACGAGCGCGACGCCAAGCTCGAGCGTGCGTTTAAGAAGCTTCACGACCTGACGGAGGGTGTGCACACTGCGCTGCTCAAGAACCGCGTTTTTGAGTCGCTCAACGCCGTGGTCGAGGACGCCGACATCGATGCACTCGATGAGGAAATCACTCGCTCCGAGTCCACCAAAGCCAAAAACGAAGAGATAGCCACGCCGGCTTCGCACGAGGATTCTCTCGTAAAGCCGCTCAAGGTCGTCGCCCCTTCGCACTCCGGCACCGCCACGGCGGGCAAATAACCGCTGCCGCTTATCCGGCAACCCATTGAAAGGTCATGCAATGTACGACTTCGAATCTCAAATCGTCGACATCCCCGACTATCCCGAGCCCGGAGTCATCTTCAAAGACATCACGCCCCTCTTTGGCAATCCCGAGGCGCTCAAAGCCATGACCGATGCCCTCGCCGAGCACTTTGCCGGCATGGGAATCACCAAGGTCGTGGGTCCCGAGGCTCGTGGCTTTATGGTTGGCGTACCGGTGGCTGTAGCCCTTGGCGCCGGCTTTGTTCCTGCACGTAAACCGGGCAAGCTGCCGCGCGAGACCGTAAGCCAGAGCTACGAGCTCGAGTACGGCACCGATTCAATTGAGATCCATGCCGACGCTATCAGCTCTAAAGATACCGTGTTGATTCTGGACGACTTGGTCGCGACGGGCGGAACCGTCGAGGCAACAGGTAAACTGGTGCGAGATATGGGCGCAAAGCTTGTCGGTTACGGTTGTATCCTTGAGCTTGCGTTTCTCAACCCGCGCGAGAAGCTCACGCCGTCTGATGACGATGTGGAGCTCTTTAGCCTGGTGACGGTGGACTAGCCGTTACCCTTAGTTACTGGAAAGGAAGCACATGCGCACAGCAAACACGCACAAAAACATGGCACGCTGCGCTGCTACGGCAACCCTCGCTTGTGTTTTGGGCTTGGGCCTCGCGGCTCCTGCCTACGCCGATACCGCATCCGACCTTGCCGCTGCTCGTACGAAGCTCGAGCAGATCGGCAACCAAACCCAGCAGATTTACGATGAGCTCGCCACGCAGACGCAGGCGCTCGATCAGACTGCTGGCGAGATCACGCAAAAGCAGCAGGAGATCGCCGATGGTCAGGCCAAGCTCTCGACCTATGTCGCCGGCGAGTACAAAACCGGCGGTCTGAGCCTGCTTCAGGTTCTGACGGGTGTCGATGACCTGAGCGATATGCTCAACCGTCTGTTCTACTACGGTAAAGTTTCCGATAAGCAAGCTCAGACCATTCAAGAGGTCAAGGAGCTTAAGCAGCAGCTCACCGATAAGCAGGCCGAGCAGGAGAAGAACGTCGCCGCCACGCAAAAGAAGGTCGACGAGCTTAACACCCAGCAGGCTGAAGCCCAGAACGTCGTAAACTCCCTGGATTCACAGCTGCAGGCCGAGCTTGCCGCCGAGGCCGAGGCCAACGCCGCGCTGCAGGCTGGCATAAATGCTAGCACCGCCGAAAAGGCCACGGTGAGCAACGACACCGCCGGTTCGTCCGAGAACACCAACAAGGGTGGCGGTACGACCAACGACGGCGGCGGAAACACGCCCGCGCCCGCTCCCACTCCGCAGCCCCCGACGCCCGCTCCGGCTCCGGCTCCGGCTCCGACGCCTTCCGCACCGAGCCAGTCCGTTGATGGCGGTTCCGTTGTTTCGCGTGCCTATAGCAAGCTCGGATACGCTTACTCTTGGGGTGGCATTGGGCCGAACAGCTTCGACTGCTCCGGTTTTGTAAGCTATTGCCTCACGGGACGCTACTGCCGTCTGGGCACCACGGTCGACTTCATGGGTTGGACCCGTGTGTCCGATCCGCAACCTGGCGATGTTGTGGTTAACTCCTACCATACCGGCATCTATATCGGTAATGGTCAGATGATCCATGCTTCCGACTACAAAACGGGCGTCATCATCAGTTCCGTCGCAGCCGGTATGAACAACAACTATATCTTCGTTCGCTACTAAGTATTCAGATAAAACAAACGGAGATGGACCTCGTGGCTTTGAGTCATGGGGTCCATTCTTTTGCCTTTAGTGCAGGCCGCTATCTAGTTTTGAATACTAGATAGCGGCCCAATCGGTCAGCAAGAAGGCTATAATTGTATGGGAGCAATTAGAAAGGACCCTCTATGAGCTGGGCACTAATCTCAGATTCAAGCTGCAACCTCCGCGATTGGCAACCGACCGCACCCCATACCACCTTTGCATTTGCGCCCCTCAAAATTCGAGTGGGGGAGCGTGAATTCGTCGATGACCTTTCGCTCGATGTTCATGAGCTCAACTGCGCTGTTCAGGCGGAGACGAACGCTTCTTCGAGCGCTTGTCCCAGCGTAGGGGAGTGGGCCGAGCTCTTCAAATTGGCAGACAAGACCATCTGCATGCCAATCTCTGAGGGCGTGTCGGGCAGCTACAACGCAGCAGCCACGGCTCGCGATATGGTTCTTGCCGAGGAGCCCGACCGGCAGATTCATCTAGTCAATTCGCGCGCAGCTGGCGGCAAAATGGACCTTATTTTCTTGCTGTTCGACCGCTATCTTGCAAGCAATCCGGATGTCTCATTCGAGGACGCTTGCGCATACTTCGATAGCCTCGAGCAAAACAGCAAGATCCTCTTTAGCCTGTGTAATTACGAGAACCTCGCCAAAGCCGGACGTATCCCTAAGGCAGCCGGCGTCATTGCCAACAAGCTCAATATTCGCATTTTGGGCACGGCGAGCGAGGCCGGTAAAATCGAGCTCGTCGGGCACACGCGTGGCGAAAAGAAGATGCTCAACAAGATCATCGACACCATGGAAGCCGAAGGTTTTACGGGCGGCGAGGTCGTTATCGACCATGTCGAGAATAAGGCAGGCGCCCAAGCACTTGCCAGCCGAATTGTGGAGCGCTGGCCAGGCTCCAAGACTATCATCATGCCCTGCAACGGCCTGGATTCCTATTACGCCGAGATGCACGGCCTCATCATCGGCTACGGCATGGGCGTAGCTTCGGGCAAATAAAGTCCAACCAAGCAAAAATACGGGCGGGACAAAGCGACAGATGGCTCTTTGTCCCGCCCGTTTTATACTTCGGCTAGCTATTAAACCCATTGAACTTGAGATAGCTCATCAAGTACGCCTTCGAAACAAAGGATGAAACCGCACTGCGCACAAGCAGCGACTCACGCGTTACCTGATGCGCCGTATCGGGAACCGGCGTCTGCTCGAACGAATCGATGCCTCGAGCTGATCGACCACATAATCGAAGGCCGTCGGGGCATCGTAGCTCAAACGCTGAATGTTAAAGAGTGCCTGCACCGCAGCAATAGGTAAGACCTGCTTAAAGAGGCAGATAGCGATCAGGCGGGCAATCTGCTCGCGGCCATATTGCTTTTTGACCGGAGCAGGCACCAGTCCGACCTTCACGTAGTTATTGATCATCGATGGCGTAATGACAGGGTGCTCAACGCAAATGGACAGCGGCTCCATCCACAGCGCAACATACTCAATAACCTGGTCGCGGTAGAGCGTCACATTGGGCAACTGGTCATAGCGCGGCAGACTCAACGTATTGAGTTTGCGCACGATTTCGGACTGAATAAATGCATCGGGCAGCTCAGTGGGCTGAATATCCTCAGGCTTAATGCTGACCGACGAATCGGACATCGGAATAACGTGTTTAACGTGGTTCATAAAGGTCCTCCGTTCATTTTCTATATTGTATTCTAGGATATCTAGTTTTACATACCACATAGCCGGCAAGTAAAAGTGGTTGGACAACACATTGATGCATCGCCCAACCACTTTGTTTAAAGATAGCAACCTTACATAAGATATATTATCGTACTTATCCACGGAGAAACGCGTATGCGCTCGTTGCCGCTATGGCTCCATCAGAAACGGCGGTCACAACCTGGCGTAAGCGCTTGGAACGGATGTCGCCAGCGGCAAATAGACCAGGTGTACGGGTGGCCATCGAATCGTCGGTGACAATGCCGCCGTCGGGAGCCAGGTCGACTAGATGCTCAACAAGCTCGGTATGTGGCTGCGTCCCCGTAAAGACAAAGATGCCAAACGAGCCGGGCTCAAATGACTCGGCATGAGTTTCCCCAGATGCATTGTCCTTAAAGGTAATCGTCGTTGGCATGGCTTCGCCCGATAGCTCCACAATACTAGTTTGGTACCTAACTGTAATATTGTCCTTTGCGAGTACTTTCTGAACAACACCATCCGGCGCACGGAACTGGTCGCGGCGCAGCACGATGGTCACACTGCTGGCAATGTCGGACAGGAACAGCGCCTCTTCGCATGCCGAATTGCCACCACCGATTACAAAAACCTGCTTGCCGCGGAAAAACATGCCGTCACATGTTGCGCAATATGAAACGCCACGACCGCGATACGTATCCTCGCCTGCGAAACCTGCCGGACGCGGCGTGGCACCCATGCAAGCGATAACGCTCGAGGCCAGCGTATCGCCCATATCGTGATGCACCGTAAACAACGCTGCATCGGCATCGTAATCGATACCCGTAACCATGCTCCATGTAACCTGTGCTCCCAGGCCCTCTGCATGCTGCTGAAAACGCTCGCCGAGTTCGGCGCCACTCAGGAGCGGGAAACCCGGATAGTTCTCGACCTCATTGGTTGTGGCGATCTGCCCTCCCGACATGCCCTGCTCAATCACGGTCGTCGTAAGGTTGGCACGCGCAGCATAAATGGCGGCAGCATAGCCCGCGGGGCCGCCACCGATAATCGCAACATCGATCGGCTTATCGGTAGTCATGAAGCGTCCTTTCGTCGAAACGTTGTCGTTCTTTGCGCTCGTACCCAAATTTACGTGAACGTGACACTCATGCACTACAATGATAAATCCGTATTACAAAGCTGAAGGGGAGTTATCGATGGACCAGGCGCAGACGAGTGACGACGCTCCCCTGCTCACGCACAGCACTCCCCAATCGGAGCAAACCACGCTCCTGGCTCAGCAAAAACCTCTCGTGACCATCGTGCACGCCTCCGTTGGCTCGGGCCACAAGGCCGCCGCAAATGCGATAGCGCAGGCATTCGACCTCATCCGCGGCACCAATGGCATCCCCGAGGATATTGAGATTGAAGTGCTCGATATCCTTGATTTTGGACGTATTAAATTCGACGGCAATAAGACCGCGGCTTCTTTTACGGGAGCCACGCGCCCCATTTACGACCTGACCTGGCGATATACGCTTACGGGACATCTTCTCTGGGGTGGCGGAACGGCATGGTCGCGAATTATGTTCCCCGCCTTCAACGAATATATTCGTAGCCGCAGGCCCATAGCCGTGGTTGCAACGCACATCACAGCAGCCAATGTTGCCGTGGGCGCCCGCGTAATTACGGGTATCGATTATCCGGTCATCTGCGTACCGACCGACTACGAAGTCGAGGGATGGTGGCCCCACAAGGACACCGATTTATTCTGTGTTGCCAACGAATTTATGGCCGAAACGCTGCGTCCGCGCAAGGTGCTCGAGACAAAGATTCGCATTACCGGCATTCCTATTCGCACCGGATTCGACACGGATTACGATCGCGAGGAAGAGCTAGCTAAGTTCAACCTCCCCACCGACAAGACCGTCGTGCTGGTAATGGCCGGTGCCAGCTTGCCTCAACCGTACGTTCGCTTTCGCGCGGAGATGGACCGCACCCTCCCCTTCCTACGCAGCTTCGAAGACATGCACTTTGTCTTTTTGCCGGGCAAAGACACCGAATATGCCACCCGCCTCAAAACGCTCTTCGACGCCATGAAGCTCGAAAACGTCACGGTTCTGGACTATGTCGATGATATGGCAGCGCTTATGCTCGGCTGCGACCTGGCAATTCTCAAATCGGGCGGACTCACCGTCACCGAATGCCTGTGCGCACACCTGCCGATGATCCTGCTGGGCAAGTCCTATGGCCAGGAAAAGGCCAACACCACCATGCTCACCGGCATGGGCGCCAGTATGCATGTCACCACCGCACGAGAGCTCATCGTGACGTTGCGACATCTCCATGATCATCCTGAGTCGCTCAAGGCACTGCTCATCAACGGCGAAGTACTACGCCGCCCCCACGCAGCCGAAGACATAGCCATCGCAACCATGGAGCTCGTAGGCAAACCCCAAAAGCGCAAACGAGCCTTCTGCCGCTTCTACTGGGGCGAAAAACCTGCGCATATCAGGTAGCGTCTTAATGTCCGCTTACCTGTGGGAGGCCCCTATATATCATCCCGTGCTCAAACATTCTCGCTTCGCTGCGAAACTGCGCGCGGGACGATATATAGGGGCCTCCCACAGGTAAGCTGCGTTAACGTACCAGCGGCTATACCAGATTCCCCACCAGTAGAATCTGCAAAGGGGAACCAGAAAATACAAATACAGTAAGTCGATGCGACAAAGGAGGCGTCCCTTCATCGCATCGACTTACTAGAAAAGTAAATATTTTTTCAAGCGAGTAGCCGCCCGCCCGGGGCTTACCTATATCGTTCCACGCACAGTTTCGCAGCGAGCGAAGCGACGCGAGAATGTTTGAGCATGGAATGATATAGGTAAGCCCCGGGCGGGAGGGATACGAGCGCCCTAGGCGATGCCGCTGGAGCCGAAGCCTCCTTTGCCTCGATCGGTTTCGTCTAGTTCTTCTACTTCTATGAGATTGACCGTGGGGACTTCTTGGATGACGAGTTGGGCTATGCGGTCGCCTTTGTTGATTTGGATGTCGTTGGTGGGATCCAGGTTGATGAGGATAACCTTGAGTTCCCCTCGGTAGTGGGCGTCGATGAGGCCCGGCGTGTTGACTATAGACAAGCCCTGCTTGATGGCCAAGCCGCTGCGGGGCTGAACGAAGCCGGCGTAGCCATCGGGCAGGGCGATGGCCAGCCCCGTAGAGACCAGACGGCGTTCGAAGGGCTTCAGGA
>UROC01000062.1 GCA_900549345.1 uncultured Collinsella sp. | reverse complement strand
GTCACCTTTCTCGGTCTCTGCCGCTATCGGCTTTTCCCATCCATGATACCCCGCCGCGTACAAAAAAGACGGTCCCGAAGGACCGCCTTTCGCATCGATTTACACGCACGGCAAGCACCGCCGCAATTCGCCACTAGTCGCGACGGCCAAGGATGTTCAGGATGCGCAAGAACACGTTGATAATGTCCACGAACAGATTGGACGCCATGAGCACGGCGTTGGGCAGCGTAGGCGGCACCGTCGTGGCAACATAGGTGTCGTAGCCAATAAAGCCGGCGAACACCACGATCACGATCAGGTCGGTGATGGTCTGCGAGACGCCCATGAACATCAGCACGATCTCAACCAGAATAGTGGCGAGCAGAATGCCAAAACCGATGCCATATACGCGCTGGAAAAACTTGGGGAACGTCACGCCCAAGGCGCCAAAGACAAAGGTGATGGCGGCCGTGGCGATAAAGGCAGTGTTGATGGTGGGCAGGTCGTAGTTGGCAAGGCCAAACGACGCGGTCAGGCCAAAGGTGCTCGCAAAGATTACGTAGCCCACAAGGGACAGGCCCACGGACTGCTTGCTGGCGGCGGCCGACATCATGACCATGCCGACGATGGTCAAAATAAACGAGCCAAAGACCAGCGGCAAGGCTGCGCCGCTCATCATCATGCGCGCAAACGACATGGTGCTCGTAAAGTAGGCGCCGGCGCCCATGGCACAAAAGCCCAAGAAGATCAGGGCAGACATGGTGAGGTTGTACGCGCGCGGCGACATCTCCTTGGCACGGCTTGCACCGGCCTCGATGGGGCCGTTCTGATAGCCCTGGATATCGTTCATACTTCGTCCTTTCAAAAAGCGCCACAAATAACGGCGCAGTAGCTGACAAGATTCCTGTCATTGTACCCGAATGCCGTACGTCCTTACCCACGGCGCTCGCCCTCGAGCGTGCGGTCGAATGCCCACACCCACCAACGCATCAGATGGGCCTGCGAGCCATCTGGTCGTTCGCGCGTCTGGTCCTCCAGATACAACTCGGTCGCGTGCCCGCCAAAACGCACCTTATAGGTCGCCGTACGGATGCCGTGAACCGTCAGGCCAAACCCAGTGGTCGAGACAATCTCGTCAATCGTAAAGCAACGACCGTCGACCCAGCAGACGGCGACTGGCACGATCTGTCCGCCCGCAAGGATGCGAGCCACGACGTCCACATACTGCTTGTGCACGCGCCGAGTTTTGCCATCTGTCTGTCGATATTCCATGCCTCCTATTATCGAACGCATGTTTGCATGTTGTAAAGCGAACAGACTGTGGTTTTGGAGTGTCGTAGTAATCGCACGTGTCCGCATGGCGTGTTAGCAAAAAGAACACCCGCGGTCAACAGGGCTAATATTCAATTTTAGTGCCAAAAAGTTCACTTCTCCCATCAGAACTCGGTAAAGAAGCCCACAGGAGGTGATACGATTTATCATGTTTTTGTAACGTGCCTGCAAACTTCGAGAAAGCCCATATATGGACGTAACGTTCTCAACCTTCCTCGGCCAAATTGTGTCGAACCCAGTCCTTGCCGTCACCGTGATCCTCGCGTTGGGCGCCATCTTCGTCAATGGATGGACCGACGCGCCCAACGCCATCGCGACCTGCGTCACTACGCGTTGCATGCCCGCCCGCGCCGCCATTCTCATGAGCGCCGCATTCAACTTCCTCGGCGTGCTCATCATGACGCACTTTAACGCGAGCGTCGCCAACACCATCTCGCATATCGTCGACTTTGGCGGAAACAGCACCATGGCGCTCGCCTGCCTGTGCGCGGCGCTGTTCTCCATCGTCGTCTACGGCGCCACAGCGTCGCGTTTTGGCATCCCCACCTCGCAAAGCCACAGCCTTATCGCCGGCCTGACCGGTGCCGCTATCGCCCTCGGCGGCGCGAGCAGCGTCAACGTCCACGAGTGGATGAAGGTCATCTACGGCCTGGCGCTCTCCATCGGCCTGGGCTTTGTCATGGGCTGGGTCCTGTGCAAACTCGTCTCGATTCTTTTCGCCGCCGCCAACAGGCGACGTGCCAATGTCTTCTTTAAATACGCTCAGATCGCGAGCGCCGCGGCCATGAGCTTTATGCACGGCGCGCAGGATGGACAGAAGTTCATCGGCGTGCTCTTTTTAGGCGTGGCCTTCGCAAACGGCCAGACCAGCGTCGGCGATGCCGGCATCCCCATCTGGATTATGCTGCTGTGCTCGGCCACTATGGGTATCGGTACCAGCGTGGGCGGTGAGCGCATCATCAAGTCCGTCGGCCAGAGCATGGTTAAGCTCGAGAAGTATCAGGGCTTCTCCGCCGACCTCGCGGGCGCCGCGAACCTGCTGCTTGCCACCCTTACCGGCATCCCCGTGTCCTCCACACACATCAAGACCTGCGCCATCATGGGCGTCGGTGCCGTCAAGCGCCTCTCGGCCATCAACTTCGGAGTCGTCAAGGACATGATGTTCACCTGGTTCTTCACCTTCCCCGCCTGCGGACTCATCAGCTTTGTCATGGCCAAGCTGTTCATGATGTTCCTCTAATCAAACCGAACGTCCATCCGGACCGCAACACTTCGCCCACCCGTCTTCGCCTCGAAAGGACCCACCCATGGCAAAGAAACCCGATTCGTTCTACTTTGACAACTACGTCGCTTGCGCCGACCTCGCCGTCCAGGCCGCAGAGCTGCTCACCAAGATTTTTGAGAACTTCGATCCCGCGCAGATTCACGACATGCTCAATAAGATGCATGCGATTGAGCATGCGGCAGACAAGAAGCACCACGAGCTCGAAGACGCCCTGCTCACCGCCTTTATCACCCCGCTCGAGCGCGAGGATCTGGATCTGATGAGCTGCGCGCTCGACACCGTGCTCGACCGCATCGAGGGCGTCGTGCAGCGCGTCTACTTCACCAACATCCAGAGCATCCATCCCGACGCCATCGTCATCGCCCACAAGGTGACTGACGCCTGCCGCGCCATGAAAGACCTGATGGTCGAGCTGCCCAACTACCGCAAGTCCAAGACCCTGCGCGAACTCGTCATCCAGATCAACACCATCGAGTCCGAAGCCGACGAGCTCTATATCAACGCCATGCGCAACCTGCACGTTAACGGCAAGGACCCGCTCGAGGTCATCGCCTGGCGTGACGTGTACGCCTTCCTGGAGTACTGCGCTGACTGCTGTGAGAATGTGGCCGATGTTGTGGATTCGATTGTCATGAAGAACAGTTAATTGGGGGTACGTGTCCCGGCGGCGAAGGGCCGGCCACGGTTTGCTTTCTCACTCCGGCTGCTTTGCAGAGTCGTTCGAAAGTAAACCGTGGCCGGCCCTTCGCCTTACGTACCACCATTGGGAACTTTGGCTGATACTTTGAAAGCAATGAGGCTTTTGTTGGCAGGGCCTTTGAGCCCGATTGGGAACTTTGGGACCGCCTTAAACGTTTGGCTGAATCGGGCTTTGGGTACCCTTTGTTTTGCTTTGGATTGATTCGCTGACTTTGGAGGGTTTGGTAATGGGGTATTTGGATCCGGCTCGGGGTCGGTATTCTTGTCGTTCTTTTGAGGATCGGGCTGTGGAGCAGGCTGTGGTGGATGCCATTGTTGAGGCTGGGCGGATTGCTCCCTCTGCTTGTAATAATCATCCTTCTCGTGTGATGGTGCTGGATACGCCCGAGCTTCTGGAGAAGGCAGCTGCTTGTCAGCCTCGGTTTGCTCGTGATGGGTCTATCTTTGGCGCTCCGCTTATCTTCCTTATTTGCAGCGTTACCGATGATGCCTGGGTGCGCCCGTATGATCAGATGAACTCGAGTGCCATCGATACTTCGATCGTCTGCGATCAGATGATGATGGAGGCCACCGAGCAGGGCCTGGGAACGTGCTGGGTATGCCATTTTAAGCCTGGGGTGGCACAGGAGCAGTTCAATCTGCCCAAGGGCGTCTATCCCTATCACATGCTCGTCTGTGGATATCCTGCCGACCACATCGCCGATCCCGAGCATCGCGAGGCCCGTACCATTCCCCTCTCCGACTTCCTCCTCAAGTAGGTTTTGGGACATGCCTTAAAACCTACCCTTGACCGCTCACCCGTTCGCCGAGTTCTGCGCCATTATGTGCAGGGCTCGGTTTTTTATGTTACGCACTCCGGCACAGTCATAAAAAAGGACCCGCAAGCTGCGGGTCCTTTCTAGGCACTAAATTGTAGGCCGAATGTTAGTCCAGGTCGTCGGCAGCAAAGTTGTCGATCGGGGCGAAGGGATCGGCCACGGGGACAACCGGGTCAGCAACGGGCAGCGGCTCGGCGGGAACAGTCACTGCAGGAGAAGCGGCAGAACCGACCGGCGTGGAAGCCATCAGATCGGCCGGGAAGGAATTCTGGGCATCGTCCATGAAGTGCTGGATGAGCTTGAGATACTCTGCCTTGAACTCCTCACGGGAAGCCTTGAGACGATCGATCTCCTCGAGCTCGGCCTGCTTCTCGGTCAGAGCCTGGCGGATAACCTCGCGGGCCTTGGCGTCAGCCTCGTTGCGGATACGCTCAGCGTTCTCGTTGGCATCGTTGACGATGGTCTCAGCGGTCTGCTGGGCAGCGATCAGGGCAGCGGAAATCTGGCGCTCCTGAGCGGAGAAGTCAGGGGCGGGAGCAGCCACGGGGGCGGCAGGAACGGCCTGGGCGGTGGCATCCTGAGCCTGGGCAAGCTGAGCCTGCGCATCGGCAAGCTGCTGCTCGGTAGCAGTCAGACGACCCTTAAGGTCGACGATCTTAGCGAGCATAGCGTCAACCTCGGAGGACAGCGTCTCCAAGAAGACGTCGACCTCGGCAGGATCGTAGCCACGCTTGGCCTCAGAGAAAGTCTGAGCCTGGATGTCTGCAGGGGTAATAGCCATAACAAGTCTCCTTTTTCATCGCCTCGGCGCTACACGCCCGACGTAAGTTACTAAGACAGTTCTACACGAGTATACCTATAAGAAGCTGCAGAACCAGCCTCTGCACCAACTGCAACGCAATAATCGCAACGACCGGCGAAAAATCGATACCGCCCATCGGCGGGATGAAACGACGGAACAGGTTGAGCCACGGACCGCACACGCTATCAAGCACCGCAGCAATATCCTGAAGCAAACCACCCTGCTTCATGGGAATCCACGTCATAAAGCAGTAGACGACAATGAGCGTGGAATAGAAGTTGAACAGCGTGTTGACCAGCTGGACGATAGTGTAGATGTTGATGGGAATCTCCTCGTCTTGTCTTTACTTAAGGTAGCCGTCGGCACGAAGCTTCTTGAGATCGGAATCTTTGACCTCGCAACCGGCGGGCAGCACCATGAACACGCGGTCGCCCACCTCCTTGACCGTGGCACCCAGACCGCAGGCAAAGCCGTAAGAGAAGTCCAAGACGCGCTTGGCAACTTCGGTGCGTACGCCCACAAAAATCAGTGCGACAGGCTGCTTGGTGCGAACGCGGCGCACCACAGTCTCCACGTCGTCATAGCTCTCGGGGCGCAGGACATAGGCCGGCAGCTGCGGCGTGGCGTTGATGATATTGCTCGCATAGGCCGAGGCATCGCTCGGTGCAGGCGCGGGTGCAGCGGCGGCACGGGCGCGGGTATTCTCGGCGTAGCTCGACGGCGTGTCATAGGCACCGGGACGATAACCGCTCGCAACACTGTCCTGCGAGCGCGAAGGCGGGTTATACGTCGTGGCATGGCGGGAGTCATCGCCGACCAGCTGACCGGAGCGCGTATACACGGCAACCGACTCAGCTTCACCGCGGCGCGTCTGACCAAGCAGGCCGTTGCTCGGCTCGTCTTGGGTGTAGAAGCCCTCGCCCGAAGCACCGCTGTAGCCGTTGTTCTGATAGCCATCGTCGTAGCCGTCATCGTAGCCGTAGTCGTCGTCCTGGCCATAACCCTGGTCGTAACCCTGCTGGCCGCCCAGGTGCATCTTATTTTTAATCTCGTCAAGGAAGCCCATGGTTGTGTCCTCTCGCGGTTTAGTGCAGGCGCCCCGATAATCAGTGCGCACTTCAGAGCCTTATTTTACTGCAAACTCCGGGCTAAATACTACCCTGCCCAGGCGAACGAGCGTAGAGCCCTCCTCAAGGGCAGACTCAAAGTCCTCGCTCATACCGCAGGAAAGCTCAGGCAGGTTCAAATCGGGATGCGCCGCCTCCAGCTCATCCCTCAGCTCACGAAGCCCCGCAAAGGTGCGGCGTGCCACATCCTTATTCCCCCGGGGCGCCATAGTCATAAGCCCCTGTACGCAAATTCCCTCAAGTTCTGCAAGCTCACCCGCGGCGGCGCGAATCTCATCGGGTGAAAAGCCTCCCTTCGACTCCTCACCACTCACATTGACCTCAATGAGCACACGCTGGGAGCCGACGAGCTCGCCTGCCTCAATCTTGCGAACAGCACGGCTCGAGATCGCCTGCGCCAGATGCAGCGAACCCACCGAGTGAATCAGCTCGGCTGAGCCCAGCACCGCATTGATCTTATTGGTCTGCAGGTTGCCGATCATATCGAAGCGCACCTCGGGCAGCTCCGGATGCTCCGCCAGACCCGTGAGCTTGCGAACCAGCTCCTGCGGGCGGTTCTCGGCAAAATGGCGATACCCCGCCTGGATGGCGGCAACGGTCTCATCGACACCAACGGTCTTGGACACGGCAATGAGGCTCGCGGCGTCGTGGGGACGGCCCGCGCGATCGAGCGCCGCATAAAAACGTTCCAGAATCTGCTCGCGGCGAGCGCGCATCAAGTCCAAATAGTTATCCATTGCCAATCGCCTCCGCTGACAGCCAAACAAGTAGTCCCATGCTAACGCAAGAGCGCGGCCCCGCATGTGCAAGGCCGCGCTCACTTAGGTATTTACAATCTTTCGGCGAACGGGGTTACTTACTCCTCGTCGTCCTCGCCATCGTCCTCATCCTCAAGATGATCGAGCAGGTAGCGAAGACCCTCGCTGACCTCGTTAACGGGCACCTTGGCAACGTAGCGTGCATCGACGGCGGGCCTCATGATAACACCCTCGCCCGAAGGCACGCGCATGCTCTCGAGCTCATCCTCATCAGTGCAGGCGATATCACCGGCAGTCATACGCTGTCCGGTCAACAGGAAGGTCAGACGGCAGGCTGCATCGATGGAAATCGAAGCGATACGATCGAGGTAGCGCGAAACCATGATGGCACGGCGTAGATCGTCATAGTTGCTGTCGTCATCCATAAACTCGCCCGTGTCCATGCGGTTGAAGGTACGGAAGAACTTCTCGTACGCCGCATGGACCGGCTCGTCCTCGACGGCCAGATTGCAGATGATGGACATGTCGTTGGTGACGAGCGCAGAAAGCGACGAGCCCAGCACCTGATAGACGGCCTCGGCCTCGGCTTCAACCAAGGTCACAAGCTCCTGAGGCAGCGAGATGTCGGCCTTGACCATGTGACGCGTGGCGCGACAGATCTGGCGAACCTTATCGGTCATGCGCTGCAGGTTAAAGTCGACGTAGATGATTGTCTGCAACAAGCGGAAGTCGGAGGCGACCGGCGACTGCGTAGCGATCAGGTTGTAGCACACGGCTTCCAAGTTGGCGCAGCGCGCGTCAATCGAAAGCGTGCGCTTCTTGGTCTTGGTGGCGAGCTTGCGATCGTCGGTCGCGTAGGCCTTCACGGCGTCGTGAAGCGCCAGGTCTACAGCCTCGTAGATGCTCAGCATCTCGTGACGGGCCTCGATGAGCTGACGGGAAAACAGTTTGCGCATGGTTCACTCCAATCAGTTGGGTGCGGTCATGCCGCCCGCACAGTAAATACGCACCGGACCAGGTCCGATCGGCTTGGGACTAGTCGCACCGATCAGCCAAAGCGGCCGGTGATATAGTCTTCCGTCCGCGAATCCACCGGGCTGGTGAAGATCGCGTCGGTTTGACCATACTCGATGAGCGTGGCGGGCTCGCCGGCAACTTCCTGCAAGAAAAATGCGGTGTAGTCGCTGATACGAGCCGCCTGCTGCATAGAATGCGTGACGATGATGATCGTCATCTCGGGCGCCAGCTCGGCCATCAGATCCTCGACCTTAGAGACGGACGTGGGGTCGATGGCGGAGCAGGGCTCGTCCATCAGAAGAACATCGGGCTGCACCGCAAGCACACGCGCGATGCACAGACGCTGCTGCTGACCGCCCGAGAGCGCCAAACCATCCTTGTTGAGCTGATTGGATACCTCTTTCCAGAGGTTGGCGCGCTTGAGCGATTCTTCCACGATGTCATCGAGGTCGCTTTTGCTAGTCACGCCCTGCAGACGAGGGCCAAAAGCGACATTCTCGTAGATGGATTTAGGGAACGGGTTGGGCTGCTGAAAGATCATGCCCACGCGACGGCGGAGGTCGACCGGGTCAACGCCCTCGGCATAGATATCGTTGCCGTCGAGCGTCATGGTGCCCTCGACACGCGTGCCCTCGATCAGGTCATTCATGCGGTTGATGCAGCGCAGAAACGTCGATTTGCCGCAGCCCGAAGGACCGATAAACGAGGTGATGGCGTTTTTGGCGATGTTGAGGTCGAGCCCCGTCAGCGCATGAAAGTCACCGTACCAAAAGTTGAAATCCTTGGCCGTGATGGCCGCTTGCTCCGGCGTGGGAGCGGACTGATAGACGGACATGGGACTCCTTAACTAGCGGCGCTTGCGCGACAGATAGCGCGCAAACAGGTTGAAGGCCAGAATAATCGCCATCAGCAAAAGCGCGGTGCCGTAGGCTGCGTTCATGTTGATGCCGTCATTGGCGAGCAGATAAAGGTGAACGGTCATGGGACGACCGGAATCGAGCGGCGAAATAGGCAGGTTGATGGCCTGGCCCATGGTGTAGAGCACCACGGCGGTCTCGCCGATGGCGCGGCCGATGGCAAGGACAATGCCGGTGGCGATGCGGCCGAAGGCAGAGGGAAGCACGATCTTGGAAACGACCTGCCACTTGGTGGCGCCCAGGCCATATGCACCCCAACGGATATAGCGTGGAACGGCGCGGATTGCCTCCTCGGTGGTGCGCATGACGATCGGCAGCATCAGAAGCGCCAGGGCTAGGGCGGCCGAGGCCATCGAAAGGCCCAAGCCCATGGCCTCGACAAACAAGGCATAGCCAAAGAGGCCCATAACAATGGAGGGCACCGAGGCCAGGGCATCGGCAGCATAGCGAATGATGTCGACGACCTTGCCCTGCTTGGCGTACTCGGCCAGATAGACCGCAGCCAGGACGGCAACCGGCGTGCAGATGAGCATGGCGAGTGCCGTCACGTAGATGGTCGAGACGATTGTGGGCCAAATGCCGCCTTCGGCGTTGACGCCCTGGGGCCAGCCAAAGATAAAGTCGAGTGAGATATGCGGTAGACCGTTAATGACCACGTAGGCGATGATGGCGACCAGCACCAGCGTGGTGACATAGGCAGCCGCGCGGAATACGCCGAGCATGATCTTGTTGGACAGGTCCTTATTGATACGGCCCTTCTTGCCATGGGAAAGGGCACGCTTGATGCGCTCGCGCGACGAGGTCGTATCGACCGTCGTGTCAACGGAATCGGACATAGCCTACCCCCTCTTCTTCTTGGAAATCAGACGGACAATGCCCACCAGCGCGGCGGAGATAATAAACAGGACCACGCCCATGCCAAAGAGCGCCGAGCGGTGCAAGCCCGAGGAGTAGCTCATGTCGAGCGCAATCTGGCTCGTGAGCGTCGAGATGGGGCTCGCGATGCTATCGGGAATGACCGGAGCATTGCCCACGACCATGAGCACGGCCATGGTCTCGCCGATGGCACGGCCCATACCCAGCACGATGGCATCAACGATACCCAGCTTCGCGGCAGGTAGCACGACCTTATAGATGGTCTGCCACTTTGTGGCGCCCATGGCATACGATGCCTCGCGAATGCCCATGGGAATGGAATTGAGAGCATCGATGGTGAGCGTGGTGATGGTAGGGACGATCATGATGGCGAGCACAAACCACGCCGTCAGCGCACCAAAACCAAGGCCGCCGGTCAGTTGTGCGATAAACGGGCGGATGATGATCATGCCAAAGAAGCCGTAGATGATGGAGGGTATGCCCGCCAGCAGGTCAACGGCGGGGCTGATGAGCTTGCGCACGCGCTTGTTGGCAATCTCGACCAGGTAAACGGCCGTACCCACGCCCAGCGGCACGCCCATGGCGAGCGCACCGACGGTCACCAGACCCGAGCCAGCAAGCAGCGACAAGATGCCGTAGTGGCCCTCGGAAGGCGCCCACGTAAAGCTAAAGAAGTCAGCCAGACCGATGTCAGTAAAGACGGGCAGCGCCGAGTACGTGGTAAAGACAAAAATCAGGATGACGGTAACGACCGCCAAGAACGCGCAGGCAAAGAAGATCCACTGCAGCGCCTTCTCCTTGATATAGGTACTGCGCGATACGAGCGCCAGCTCGCGCTTCTTGGGCGTCTGAACATTCTGCTCAGTCTGGGAGTTTTCCTGTGCTTCCATGCTACTCACTCCCCTTCTCGTCGTTGGTGACGGGAATAAAGCCCGCCTCGCGAATCTGCTTGTCCATCTTTTCGGACGTCACATAGTCGATGTAATCCTGCGCCTGCTGCGAAGGCACACCCTTCACAAAGAAGTAAAGGTCGCGCGAGATGGGATAGCCGCCACTCGCGACCGTCTTCTCGGACGCCTCAACATGATTGACCGAGACGGCCTTGACCGAGGTCTTGGCGTTGAGGCTATCGACGAAGCCCAGCGAAATGTAGCCAATGGCACCGCGCGAACGAGATACCACGTCGCGCACCTGGCCCGTGCCCGAAAGAACGGCCGAGCGGCGATCGAACGGCGTGCCGTCCATCACGATGGTACGGAAGGCCTCACGCGTGCCGGACGCCTCATCTCGGTTGATAACCTGAATCCTCAGGTCCTCGCCACCGACTTCTTTCCAGTTGGTGATCTTGCCGGCGTAAATATCGCGGAGCTGCTCGGTCGAGAGGTTATCGACCGGGTTATCGTCGTTCACGATGACCGCGATACCGTCGTGGGCAATGACGATGGGAGTCAGGCCCAGATCCTGTTCGTCGGCATTGAGTCCACGGGAGGAGCTGGCGATATCGGCCGTGCCGGCGCTGACGGCCTCGATGCCAGCAGAAGAACCCAAACCGGAAACGAGCACGTCGATGCCGGTCTCCTCCTTAAAGCCCTCGGCCGCAATCTCGGC
>UROC01000061.1 GCA_900549345.1 uncultured Collinsella sp. | reverse complement strand
AGCCATGGCGCTCGCAATCTTGCCGACCGTCGTGGTCTTGCCGGCACCGTTGATGCCCACAAACAGCACGCAGCTCGGCGTATCGGAGAACGGATCGCGCTCGATGGGCACAAAGTGCTGCTCAAGCTGCTCGGCCAGAGCGCGACGAAGCTGCGGTGCGGTCTTGAGGTTCTTCTTGGCTGCGGCATCGCGCAGGTCATCGGAGACCTGAATAGCGACCTCGGCACCCATGTCACCCATAACGAGGGTGTCCTCAAGGTCCTCCCAAAAGTCCTCGTCGACCTCGCCGCCAAAGTAGAAGACCTCGTTGAGGGCCTCGCGGCTGCGCTCAAGTCCGCGCGAGAGAGCGTCAAAGAATCCCATTATGCATTCACGACCTTTCCGGTTTCGCGATCGAGTTTTTGCGAGACGACGCGGCTGACGCCGTCGGCTTGCATCGAGACGCCATAGAGAACGTCAGCGTCCTCCATAGTACGGCGCTGATGCGAAATGACCAAGAGCTGTGTATCGGAACGCAGCACATCGAGGGCTCCGATGAGCTTGGACAGGTTGGCGTCATCAAGCGCCGCCTCGACCTCGTCCAGCACATAGAACGGCACCGTGCGCGTGCGGTACACGGCAAAGAGCAGGGCGAGCGCCGTCAGACTCTTCTCGCCACCCGACATGAGCATCATCTTGGTAATGCGCTTGCCGCGCGGCTGCGCCACAACCTCAATGCCCGTCTCGGCAGGATGCTCGGGATCGGCCATCTCAAGATGAGCCTGGCCACCCGGGAACAGCATGGCGAAGATCTCGCGGAAGTTCGCGTCGACCTTCTCAAACGTCACCAGAAACGCCTTGCGCATCTTGCGATCAATGGCCACCGTGATCTTGGTGAGCGCCTTGCGCGCGCTCTCCAGATCAGCCAGCTGCTCCTCGATGTAGTCGGCGCGGCGCTTGAGCTGCTCGTACTCCTCCATGGCAACCTGGTTCACGGGGCCCAGATTGTTGATCTGGCGCACAAGCTGGTTGAGCTCGCGCTCGGCGGCATCGCGATCGGTGGGCGCCGGCAGCATGAGCGCTTCCTCGAGCACCGTGGTACCGTCGGCGGTAATGGCCTTGATGGCCGCCTCCACCTGCACCTCGAGCTTGCCGCGCGCAACCTTGAACTCATTTTGCATCGCCGTGGCGGCATCAACCCGCTCCTTGGCACGGGAGACCCCGGCCTTGGCATCCTCGATGGTCTTCTTGAGCGAAGCGGAGTCCGCCTCTTCCAGAGAGGCCTGGTCACGCAGGCGCGCTGCCCAATCCGATGCGCGTTCCAACAGGGCAGAATAGCGTTCGTGCATGGGGTCAACGCGCAGGCGCAGCAGCTCGAGCGAGCGCGAAGCCTGGCGTGTTCCGCGGATACGACGGTCGATGCCCTCAAGACGATGCTCAAGGTCGGGCACGCGGCCCTTCAGCGAACGCAGGCGCTCGCTCGTCTGGGCCAGGCGCACCTTGGCATCGGCGAGCTTACCGGCGGCCTCGGAATCGTCACGGCGAACGCGATCGAGCTCATCGTTGGCCTCGGCAATCTGGAGACCCAGGTCGCTTGCCTGTGCACGCGCCTCGTCACGCGAACGGGTGAGCTCGTCAACGCGCGGGCGCGCAGCGCGAACGGCCTCGGAGGCCTGCTCGCGGCGCTTGGAGATGCGCACGCGCTCGACCTCGGCATTGTTGACGCTTTGCTCCAAGCGGCCGATCTCGGAGAGCAGCGAGCGGCGCTCGCCCTCAAGACGGGCGATCTCACCGGCGGCATCGCCCTCGGCGCCACGTGCCTCCTCGACGGCGGCGTTGGCCTCAACGACTTGGTCCGAAGCATGCTCAAAGATGGCAGCCAGATCGGGTTCCAGGCCCTCGAGCTCACGGATGCGGCGCTTGCGCTCCAAGGCACCCGAAGCCTCGCCGGCATCGAGCCCCACGCGCACCAGACCACCACAGTTCACGCGGGCGCCATCGGGAGTCACGTAGGTCACACCGTCAACGACAGGGGCAGCCAACGCGGCAGCCAAGTCATCGACCACGTAATAGCCGCCGAGAAGGGCCTCGACAACCGGGCCATAACCGGAGCGCACGGACAGACGATCGACCAGACGCGTACCGGCAGCGCCCTCGGCGGCAGCAGAGCCACTCACGCCGCGCGCCATCAGCAGCGCCTCGCCCGAAGCCTTCTTTTGGTCCAAAGCCGCACGACCGGCGCGCTCAAGCGTAGCGGCATCATCAAACAAAAGAGCATCGATATCGCCGGCAAGTAGTTGCTCAACCAGGCCCTCAAGCTCACGAGGGGCGTCGAGCACGTCGCCCAGACGGCCTGAGACATCGTCGCCCAGCGCGCCCACCAGACGGCTCACCAGCGGCGAGCTGTCTGCCATGCGGGCATCGAGCTTCTTTTGGCTGGCAAGCTCCGAGCGCACCTCGGACAGCTTGTTGCGCGCCTCGCTCTCACGATTACGCAAGTCCTTCAGGGCTGCACGGGCGACCTCGGTGGCCTCGCGCGCATCGTTCTGGGCCTGACGAGCCGCCTCAAGGGCACTCTCAAGCTCCTCAGCACGGTCGCGACGGCTATCAAGCGATGCTGTAACCTCCTCGAGCTGTTCATCAATCTGCTCCAGGCGCGAGGCGTACATGTTGTCCTCGACCTCGGCGTTGCTCAGCGAGTCCTTCACCTTGGCGAGTTCGAGCGCCGCGTTATCGGCCACACGCTGCACATCGCGTTGCTCACGCGTAAGCTGCGAAATCTGATTGTCGAGCGCCACGCGCCGCTCGTGGAGCTCAGCGGCGGCAGGACCAGCGGCGTCAACGTCCTCCTGGGCCTGCATGTGCGCGCCGGTCACTTCCTCAAGCTGCGCACGTGCATCCTCGAGCTCCTCGACCACGCGACGACGCTGATGCTCGGAGCTCGAGATCTGGCCGCGCATGTCGGACAGGCGCGACACCATATTGTGGCCCTTTTCCTCGAGCAGGCGCATATCGGAGTTAATGCGACCGACCACGTCTTGCATATGGCGGCGCTGCTCGCCCAGATCGCCCACAAACAGGCCCTTTTCCTCGAGCATGACCTGGAACTTCTCGAGCTCGCGTTCCTTTTCGCCCAAGCGGTACTGCGCAAGCTCAAGCTCGGCAGCACCCTCCTTGGAGCGGCTCTCCAAGTCGTTCCACTGCGACTGCAGCGAACGAAGCTCGTCGACGGCCAGCATCTGCGTAAGCTCGTTCGCGCGCGAGGACAGCTCTTTGTACTTGCGCGCGCGATCGACCTGACGCTCCAGCGGCCGCAGCTGACGGGCGATCTCCTTATTGATGTCGCGGGCACGGGTCAAGTGCTCGTCCATCGAATTAATCTTTTTGAGCGCACGCTCCTTGCGGCGCTTGTGCTTGGAGATGCCGGCGGCCTCCTCGATGAGGGCACGGCGCTCCTCGGGGCGGCTCTGCAAAATGGCGTCGAGCTTGCCCTGGCTGATGATGGAATGCGTATCCTTGCCCAAGCCCGAATCGTGCAGGATGTCCTGAATGTCCATCAGGCGGCACGGACTCGAGTTGATGAGGTACTCGCTTTCGCCCGAGCGATACATACGACGGGTGATGGCGACCTCGTCAAAGTCGACGGGCAGCATATGGTCCGAGTTATCGAGCACCAGCGTGACCTCGGCGACACCCACCGGCTTGCGCGCTGACGAGCCCGAAAAGATGACATCCTCCATGGCCTGGCCGCGCAGCTGCTTGGCGCTCTGCTCGCCCAGGACCCACAGAATCGAGTCAGAGATGTTCGATTTTCCCGAGCCGTTGGGACCGACGATGACGGTCAGGCCCGGCTCAAACGTCATATGGGCGCGGTCGGCAAACGACTTGAACCCTTTGAGCGTGAGGGACTTGAGATACACGGTTCCTCGCTTAAACAGGCTTCTTGTTGAGAATCACGCCGTTGGTGGTGTAGCCCATGCGGTCAAGTGCCTCGAGTGCAGCGGCTCCCTCGGCTTCCTTCTTTGAGGAGCCGGAGCCGCGACCCTGGCGAATACCATCGATCAACACCACGGCGGTAAAGGTGGGCGCATGCGCCGGGCCCTCGGAGCCAACAAGCTTATACGCGGGAGGCTCATGGCCGTCTGCCTGCACGCACTCCTGCAAGAACGACTTGGGGTTCGCAGGATGCTCGGCACGCTCAGAGGCCAAATGGGGCTTAAGCGTACGGTGGATAAACTCCGCCGCCGCATCCCAGCCAGCATCCAGATACAGCGCGCCCACGAGCGACTCATAGACGTTCTCGAGCGCCGAGTGCAGGCCACGCGCGCCGGTACCGGTCTCGGAGGCACCAAAGATGATGATGTCGTCGATACCCAGCTCGTGCGACACCTCGGACAGCGTAGCGCCCGAGACAAGCGACACCTTCAGGCGCGTGAGCTTGCCCTCGTCAAACTCCGGATAGGACTCAAACAGGGAGCGTGCGACCACAGCGCCCAAAATGGAATCGCCCAAGAATTCAAGGCGCTCATAGCTGGCAGAAACCGGCTGGCCCTCGACTGCCGAGGGATGCGTAAGCGCCGCGCGCAGCAGCACCTTATTATTGAACTCGTGGCCCAGGATTTCCTGGGCACGCGTAAGTCGTTCAGACAAAGCCAAGACCTAGGCCTCCCTGGCGTTTTCAATCGCGTCGACGGCGTCGGCGACAGAGTTGAGCGAGAGCAGAGTCTCGTCATCGATCTCGAGGTTGAACTCGTCCTCGATAGCCGTAACCAGCTGCAGGCGCTCGAGCGAGTTGGCATCGAGATCGTCAAAGGTGGTCTCATCGCTAATTTCGGCAACATCGACGCCCAGAACGTCAGCAGCGACCTCGGCGATCTTGTCGAAGATTTCGGAGCGGTCCATAGCGCTTCCTCTCGTATTGCGTGAACATCAACGCGCTGGCGCCGCAAGCGCAGCGCCAAGACACGGTTCTGATTCTACCCCACGAAGCAGGCCGCGAGGCACATAACAGCGCTCTAACTCGCTCTTACAAAACGATGCCGTCCATGGAGTTGGCGACGTTCTCGACCAGCCCCGCGCGCACGGCTTCGGCCGCCGCGAGCGTACCGTTTTTAACAGCCTCGACCGAGGTGGCGCCATGGCCGATTAGGACCACGCCACGCAGGCCCAAAAGAATCGCACCGCCCTTGGCATCACCAGAGAGCTTGGCCTTAATCTCGCGCATCTGCTTTTTGATGAGCAGCGCGGCGATCTTGGTGCCGAGCGAGGCCATAAAGGCACCCTTGAGTTCCTGCAGCAAAAACTTGGCAGCGCCCTCGGTGGCCTTGAGCGCAATGTTGCCCGACATGCCATCGGCAACGACGACATCGAAATTGCCCGAGGTGAGGTCGGTGCCTTCGCAGTTGCCCACAAAGCCGGGAACGGCGGCTTTCATGGCCGGGAAGCAGGCCTTGGTAAAGTTGGAACCCTTCTCGTCCTCGGTGCCATTGGCAAGCAGGCCCACGCGGGGATGCTCGATGCCCAGGACGACGCGGGCATAGGCGCTACCCATCTGGGCAAAACGCACCATGTCATCGACCTCGACATCGGGGTTGGCGCCCATATCGCACAGCACCGTCAGACCGCCGGCGCGATTGGGCAGCGCATTGGTCAGACAGGGACGCACCGGCTGCTTCTTGCCTTCGGCCATATATCTAAACGGCGTCACATAGGCGGTGGCGGCAGCGGTCATGGCACCGGTCGAGCCGGCGGAGAAGAACGCGTCCGCGTTGCCCTTTTTGATGGCGCGGCAGGCAAGCACGATCGACGATTTACGCTTGGTCATCACGGCGCGAATGGGATCGTCATCCATGGCGATAACGTCGGGTGCCTCAAGAGCCTCAACACGTGCATGGGAAGCAGCAAAGGGATTGACGATTTCAGCGGGGCCAGCTGCCAAGACCTCGATATCGGGATCGGCGGCAAGCGCAGCCTCGATACCATCGAGAACAACCTGAGGTTTCTCGTCTCCGCCCACAATGTCTACACAAACGCGAACGTTACTCATATACATGCTCCTTATACAAAAATGGCCGACTCATTGAGCCGGCCATTGTGGTTCCATTTGGAACGGCATCGCATCCAGAGTATACCGTTACTCGGTAACGATAACCTCGCGGTCCTTGTAGAAACCGCAGCTGGGGCACACGTGATGCGGAAGCTTGACAGCGCCGCAACGGGGGCACGTGGACTGAGCCGCAGCCGAGATCTTCATGTTGGCGGAACGACGGGTGTGAGTGCGGATACGACCCTGCTTTTGTTTAGGTACGGGCATAGTGACCTTCCTTATGAACTATCCAGTGTGGCGATTACGCGCAAGTAGCGATACTACCACAGTTTTACTCATCGAGCTTGAGATTCTTCAATGCTGCAAATGGATTTTCCGTGGCAGCGGCCCATTCTGCCTCTGCCTGGGTGGCGCAATCGCATTGCTCGACGTTGAGATTGCAACCGCAAGTGGGACACAGACCGCGGCAATCGGGCTTGCAGAGCACCACAAACGGCGTGTCCATGACAACGGCATCGTTGATGGGCTCACCCAGATCGACGATGCGGTCCTCACCCAGGAGCTCGTAGCCGTCCTCGTAGGCCTCGGGATCCTCGGGCTCCTCAAAGAGGTAGAACTCCTCGATCTCGCCGGCGATATCAAACGAAGCGGGCTCCAGGCAACGGTCGCACTCGCCGGTGGCGTGCGCGCGGACCATGCCCGTGAGCAAGACACCGGTACCGGCATTGGTAAAGACAACGTCGTAGTCGATGCCGTCCTGTAGCTGGTACTCCTTCTCGCCCACCGTATAGGTGGCGACATCGACCTTGCCGGTCAGCGGATACGAATCTCCGGGAAACTCGAGCTGTTCGGAAAGATCGACGGTAACGCTCGGGAACTCAGCCATTACCACTGACCATTCTGTTGGGCGGCACCCTCGTTGAGCTGCTGACGGCAACGGGTAACGGTGCCGGTCAGGCTCTTGAGATTCTCCTCCAGGTGCGTAAAGACCTGCTCTGCGTAGTCCTCGGCAGCATAACGCGTCTCGCGCTCGTACTGCTGGGCACGATCGCGGATGTCGTCGGCCTGCTGCTGTGCCAAGCGGACGATCTCCTGCTCACCGGCAATGGTGAGGGCCTGCTGCTGAGCGTCGGCGATGATGGAATCGGCCTGAGCGGCGGCGGAAGCCATAAGCTCCTCGCGCTCCTTGAGGATACGGCGGGACTTCTGCCATTCCTCGG
Source organism: uncultured Collinsella sp. (assembly GCA_900549345.1). Taxonomy (GTDB): domain Bacteria; phylum Actinomycetota; class Coriobacteriia; order Coriobacteriales; family Coriobacteriaceae; genus Collinsella. The sequence goes on along the minus strand of UROC01000061.1, from coordinate 4,019 downwards.
GATAGCTCATGCGGATCTCGTCGAGGATGTTAAAGAAGACGTCGGCGTCGATAACCTTCATCTGGGCGTTCTTGCCGAACGGCGTCTTAGCCTCTTCGATGAGCCCCTCGAGCTCGTCGACAAGACTCACGATCCTGTCGCCAGGAAAATTCTCGCCCGGCATCCGGTCTCCTTTCATAGGTAACATATCATCGAGTTAGTTTACCACATGCCACCAGGCATTAAAAAACGTCACGAAAAGCGATGTTTGAGCGCCTTGACCACATTGGGCGGAACAAAATTAGAGACGTCGCTACCGAGCGAGGCAATCTGGCGAACCACCGAGCTCGAGATATAGCCGTACTGCGGCGCACTCATGACAAAGATGGACTCCAGCTCGTTATCCAAGCGATAGTTGAGATCTGCCTGCTGCAGCTCGTACTCAAAGTCGGTCATGGCGCGCAGGCCCTTGACCACGGCCCCCGCCCCCTGCTCGCGAGCGAAGTCGACCAAGAGGCCGGTAAAGGGCAGGACCTCGACGCCGTCGATATCACCGAGCGCCTCGCGGGCCAGCGCCACGCGCTCATCGAGCATAAACGTGGTACCCACACCGTTTTTACCCTGCGACTCGGCAACAGCGACGATCACGCTGGGAAAGATGCGGCGGGCGCGGCGGATGACGTCGATATGGCCAAACGTGATGGGATCGAAGGTGCCCGGGACGATCACGCGGTTGATGGTGTCATTCATGGGCGTCCTCCTGAAACGTCGTGGCATCGTTGTTGTTAGCATCGGTGCCGGCGTTATCGCCCTCACCATCGTCATCGCCGACCCAACGAAGCAGGTCGACCGAGGTAATGCCGTAGTGCTTCTCGCGCACAATCTCAAAGCCTGCCGGATGCGCGCCCGCATCGGCGGCGGCATGCTCAAACAGGGCATAAGCGCCAGATGCAAGCAGACCCTGCTGAGCCAGGTTCGGCAGCAGTTCCTCGACCGGCTCGGCACCAAAAGCATAGGGCGGGTCGAGCAGGACCAGGTCAAAGGGACCGCCCGGCACGCGGCCGCGCGAGGCGCTCGCCAGCATGTCGCCCGTTACCACGCGCCAACGCGCACGGTCACGGCAGAGCGACTCGATATTCTTGGTAATGAGCCGCGCGGCATTCCGATCGATCTCGAACGTCGTGAGTGAGCGGGCACCACGTGAGAGCATCTCTAACCCTAAGGCACCGGAGCCGCCAAAGGCGTCCAGCACGCGGACCTCATCCAGATCGAAGTCGAATGCCGACATGACCATAGATGCGCATGCCTCGCGCACGCGATCGGTCGTGGGGCGGGTGACATCGCGACCACGGGGCTCCTCGATCTTACGACCGCGCCATTCGCCGCCGATGATTCTCATCCTCCGCTGACCTCCTTAAAAATGTGTCGATATCGCATGGCGACCGCATCGCGCAGGGGGCGCGTCGCCACGGAGTCAAGGTTGCAAGCATACCGCAAGAGCTCGACCGCGTCCAAATGGGCCCACTCGATCAGCTCCTCGTCGGCATCCAGGTCGACAAAGCGCAGGGTCACTCCGCCATGCTGGCGGTACCCCAGGATTTCGCCCTCGTGGCGCAGACGCAGGTCCATCTGGGCGAGCGTAAAGCCATCCGAGGTCTTCTCGAGCGATTGCAGGCGATCTTGTGCTGCCGAAGCGCCGCCGTTGCCCTTGGAGTGCGTCATGACCAGACACGTGCCCGACACGCTGCCACGGCCCACGCGACCGCGCAGCTGGTGCAGAGCAGCCAAACCAAAGCGCTCCCCGTTCTCGATGACCATGACGGTGGCGTTAGGCACGTCGACGCCCACCTCGACCACCGTAGTCGAGACGAGCACGTCAATCTCGCCACGCTTAAAGGCATCGATAACCTGGTCCTTCTCCCCCGCTGGCATGCGGCCGTGAAGGCGCTCGATGGCAAGACCCGGCAACGCCAGACGCAGGCGATCGAGCTCGGTCGCCGTATCGTGCAGCGGCACGGGGACCGTCACGCGGCCCTCGTCGTCGCGGGCGATACCGGGCACGTCCTCCAGATCATCGGCCGAGTCACTCGGCTCCACGAGCGGGCAAATCACGTAGGCCTGCTGACCCTTTTCATGCGCCTCGCGGATGGCGCCATAGGCAAGGTCGCGACTCGACTCGGTAAGCACGCGTGTCGTCACGCCAGCGCCAGGGACGGGCCGATGGCGGATGATACTCGTGTCCAGATCGCCGTAGACCGAAAGCGCCAGCGTACGCGGGATGGGCGTTGCCGTCATAACGAGCAGATCGGCACCGGGGCCCTTCGCGCGCAAGGCATTGCGTTGGCCGACGCCAAACCGGTGCTGCTCATCGATGACTACGAGCGACAAATACTTAAACGCCACGTTATCCGAAAGGACCGCGTGGGTTCCAAAGAGGACGTCGAGCTCTCCCGATTCCAGCTGTGCATGGATGCGCTCGCGCTCTGCGGCCGGCGTGGCACCCGTCAGAAGCGCCCAAGACATGCCGGCCTGCGAGAGCAGAGGGCCGGTCTTATCGGCATATTGACGCGCCAGCACGCCCGTGGGCGCCATAACGCAGGCCTGTGTGCCGCTATCGGCAGCCACAGCCAGCGCGCAGGCGGCAACGGCGGTCTTACCGGTACCGACATCGCCCAGCAGCAGGCGGTTCATCACGCGCCCGCCATCGCACATATCGCGCAGGATGTCTTGGAACGCGGCCTCCTGCTCGTCGCTCAGCGAAAACGGCAGGGCCTGCTTGAGCGCGGCCAGGTGCTCGCCCGCGGCGTGGGCGTAGGGAGCGACTTCGACCAAGACACCGTCGTTGCGCAGGCGCAGCGCCAGCTGCAGGTAGAGGCACTCCTCGTAGGCAAGCCGTGCGCGCGCGATTTCGCGCTCAGCCATGCTCGAGGGAAAGTGGATCGATCGAAGGGCACGGGCATGGCTCATCAGGCGACGTTTAACGCGTAAGCGTGCCGGAATGGGATCAAAGGGATTGCCGACGGCCTCGAGCGCGCCACTTACGATACGGCGCATCCATGCCTGACTCACGCCGTCACTCACGTAATGGACCGGCAGGATAGTGCCCGCGGCGCGCCCTTCCTCAAGCTTTTCAAAGTGCGGCGAGGCCATCTGCTTAAAGCCGTAGGCAAACTCGACCTTACCCATTACGGCTAGGCGGTCGCCCTGCTTAAGCTGCTGGGCAATCCAGGGCTGGCGGAAAAAGGCGACCTGCAGCACGCCCGTCTCGTCAACGAGTGAGACCTCGGTCACCTGCATGCGCGGACCCGGCTGCTTTTGGACGATACGATCGACCGTGGCGATGATGGTACACACGGTACCGATGGGCGCCATCTCGATGGACCAGGAGCGCGTAAAGTCCAGGTATCGATGAGGGATATGGAGAAGGAGGTCCCCCACCGTCCGAATTCCCAGACGGCGAAGGGCCTCCTCACGTTTACCCGAAACATATTTGAGTCGCGCGATATCCTCGTCGAGCGCATTGCTCTGGGCAAAGCGCTCCGAGACGCGCGGCACGGAGCACAGTTCGGACATGGGCAGTTGCCTACTCGATCGAGAAGATCACGGGATAGAGCGGCTGCTCGCCACGATGGGCGTCGATCTCCAGATCGGGCTGAGCCTCCTCGATAGCGTCGACGATCTCCTGGAAGGCCTCATCGGACAGTTCCTCGCCGGCCAGAATCGTCAGCGCGTCGCCCTCCTCTTCCTCCTGCATACGGTTGATGCAATCGAGCGTGACCTGCTTCACGTCGGAGCCGACCACGTCGATGGAGCCGGCAATGATGCCCATGACGTCACCGGAGTGAATTGGCGAACCGTCGGAGGCACTGGAGTCGCGCACGGCGCGGGTGACCTCGCCATCGCGGACCTCGCTGATGGCGTCGACCATAGCGGCGACGGCATCCTCGAGCTCGGAATCGGGCAGGACCGCGAACAGCGCGGAGAAGGCCTGCGGAACGGTCTTGGTGGGAACGACGGCGACCTTCTTGTCGGTGCAGGCA
>UROC01000060.1 GCA_900549345.1 uncultured Collinsella sp. | reverse complement strand
AAACCCCTCGGCAGGTGCCAGCTGCCCGTTTGAGTTCTATGGCGTCGACTCGTGCCAAGACCTGGCCATCGATGCACATGGCCACGCCCTGCGCATTCCCAACCTGCACTTCCAGGAACTCGATGCGCTCGACGCCCTCATGAAGCTCAACCCCGCCGAGACGCCCGATGTGCTTTTCGATGCCCCGCTCGCCGATATCTCGGTCTGCTTTGGCTTTATGCACCACGTGCCGTCGTGCGAGTACCGCGTACGCGTGCTCGACGCCCTGGTACGCCAGACGCGCCCGGGCGGCATCATCGCCATCAGCTTTTGGGAGTTTATGAACGACGAGCGCATGGCGCGCAAGGCCGTTCGAGCCGAAGCCCGCGCCGAGCTCAGCCCGCCGTTTGAGGGCTACGATTCCGCGCAGTTCGAAGCCGGCGACCACCTCATTGGTTGGCAAAACGACCGCCACGCCTACCGCTATTGCCATCACTTTGACGATCAGCAGATTACCGACCTGGTGCGCGGCGTTCGTACGTTCTACAAGAGCGGCGAGGTTCCCGTACGCGAGCTCGAGCGTTTCCACGCCGACGGTCGCAGCGGCGAGCTCAACCGCTATGTGATTCTCAAGCGTCTGTAGGCACCGACGACTCGCCGCCGAGCCGCACCGCAGCGTTCGGGCAAATCGCCCCCTTCTAACCCATCGCCTGAACGCGCAGCCATGCGTTCCATACTTATGACCAAGGAGCCTCATGGGAGCCGTCCACGTTCGCACACCTAAAAACTTTGTGCTCGAGGAGCGCTTGGAGCGCTATGCCGATGCGATTGAGACGAACCCCGAGGCCTATGCCGGAGATTGGCGCAAGGCCTGTGCGCCCGCAGGCAGCAAGCCTTTCGAACACCTTCACCTGGACCTTGGCTGTGGCAAGGGAACGTACCTTGTAGAGCGCGCGGCCCACGAGCCAAACACGCTCTTTATCGGTATGGACCAGGAGCCCATCTGCATCGCCTATGCCGCACAGAAAATCTGCGAGCAGGGGCTGTCCAACGCACTCGTCCTGCCCCGAGGTGCCGCATCGCTGCCGCAGCTATTTGCCGCAGGCGAGCTCGATGCCATCACCATCAACTTTCCCACGCCGCAGCCCAAGGCCAAGTACGCCAAAAAGCGACTCGTCCATGTCGACCACCTAATGCTGTACCGTCCGCTCTTTTCAGCCGGTGCCACCGTCACACTGCGAACCGACAGTAAGCCATTGCGCGACTACGCCTTGGGGCAGTTTGCTGCGGCCGGCTACGACACGCTTTGGGTAAGCGACGACGTCCGCCGCGACCATCCCGAGCACCCCGAGACCGAATACGAGCGCCGCACGCGCGAGATGGGTGCCGTCGTCTATGGCATTTGCGCCACACCCGGCGCACATCCCAGTGACGATGTGCTCACGGCGGGTCACATGCAGGAGCAAAGTCTTGCCTGCTACCTGCCCGATAACCTCGACGAGCTCACCTATGTGCCTCTGGGCATGGAAGAAGCCGTCGAGAACTTTAGAAACCGCGCCCGCAAGGGCAAGAAGCGCTTACCGCAGGAGTCCTAGGAGCTTTTGGCAGTCGCGGCATCGGCTACCAAGCGCAAATAGGCGCTGGCGAACGATTCTCAAACCTAAGTGAGTAGACTTTTTGGCAATAGCAAGGCACAACCCGCATAGCGAAAACTAAAACCGCAGGTAGAGCCCTTGCGCAAAAGCCATGTGCTCGCGATATCGCGAAAAGTCTACTCACTTAGCTGGCGACTGCACCAAACGGCTGGGCAGAACGCCCATTTCCTGCATTTTCCCGCGCGCTGGCACCCCGCGCCGCCGCTACGCCATAATAGTTGGCGGACAAACGCGAGAGAAAGCAACCACATGGCACAGACCACGACAGATACTTCCGCCAGCACCGTTTCTGGCGTCGGCGCCGCCAGCTCGTTCTCGGGCGGCACGGGAACCGAAGCCGAATTCGGCTCGCTCGGCGCGCTCTCCCCCACTTGGTGGGAGCCCGAGGATGGCAGCGAGCCCGAACCGTGGCTCACGCCCGATCAGGCCTTCGAGCGCTTCTTTGAATGGACGAGCGACCGCGGCATTGAACTGTGGGACCACCAGGAAGAGGCCCTCATGGACCTGGCCGCCGGTGACCATGTCATTTTGGGAACACCGACCGGATCGGGCAAGTCGCTTGTCGCGCTGGGCATGCTCTTTATGGGCATGGCGCAGGGCAAGCGCTGCTACTACACGGCTCCTATCAAGGCTCTGGTCAGCGAGAAGTTTTTCGACCTTGTGCAGGTGCTCGGCCGCGATAACGTCGGTATGATCACCGGCGACACGCATATCAACACCAAGGCGCCCGTCATCTGCTGCACGGCAGAGATCCTTGCCAACGACGCACTGCGCGAGGGCGAAGATGCCGATGTTGGCTGCGTCGCCATGGACGAGTTCCACTACTTTGCCGACCCCGATCGTGGTTGGGCCTGGCAGGTGCCGCTGCTCACCCTGCCTCACACGCAATTCATGCTCATGAGCGCCACGCTCGGCGATGTCACCGCGATCGCCGCTTCGCTCGAGGAACACACCGGCGCTACCTGCGACTTGGTCGTCGATGCCCCACGCCCTGTGCCGCTGAGCTACGACTACGTGACGACCTCGCTCGAGGGCACCGTCGAGCTCGCGATGCGTCGCGGAGAGGCCCCGCTCTATATCGTGCACTTTAGCCAGGACGCCGCACTTGCAACGGCGCAATCCCTCGCCAACTTTGGCATTGCCAGCAAGGAGCAGCGCGAGGCCATTAAGGAGGCGGCCAAGGGCACGAGCTTCTCGACGGCATTTGGCAAGATCCTCAAGCGTTTGCTCGGCTGCGGCGTCGGCGTGCACCACGCCGGTATGCTGCCGCGCTATCGCCTGCTGGTCGAGCGCCTGGCGCAGCAGGGCCTACTGCCCGTCATTTGCGGCACCGACACACTCGGCGTCGGCATCAACGTGCCCATCCACACCGTGGTCCTCACCGCGCTCACCAAGTTCGACGGCTACAAGATGCGTCGCCTGCGCGCCCGCGAGTTCCATCAGATTGCCGGTCGCGCCGGCCGCTCGGGCTTCGATACCGAGGGCATGGTGATTGCCGAGGCACCCGAGCACGAGATCGAGAACGCCAAGCTCATGGCCAAGGCGGGCGACGACCCCAAAAAACTCCGCAAGATTAAAAAGAAGAAGGCCCCCGAGGGCTTTGTCACCTGGAACAAGCAAACCTTTGAGCGCCTGATCGAGACGCAGCCCGAGACACTCAAGCCGCGCCTGCGCATCACGCACTCCATGGTGATTAGCGTGGTCGAGCAGGGCGGCGATGCCCGAGCCCGCGTACACGACCTCATCGAGACGAGTCTGCAGACCCCTGAGGAAAAGGCAAAGCTCGAGGTTCGTGCCGACGAGATCTTCGCCACGCTCATCGATTCCGGCGTCGTCGTTCGCACCGAAGTGCCGCCCGCACCCGACGCTCCGGCTGACGCCGCGCCGGACATCGACTACGCGCTGACGGTCGACCTGCCCGAGGACTTTGCGCTCGACCAGCCGCTCTCGCCGTTTTTGCTTGCCGCGCTGGAGTTGCTCGATCCCGAGAGCGAGACCTATACCATGGACCTCATCTCGATGGTCGAGGCTACGCTCGAGGACCCCAAGCAGGTATTGCGCGCACAGGAGCGCGCCGCGCGCGATCGCGCTATGGCCGAAATGAAGGCCGACGGCATCGAGTATGAGGAGCGTCTGGAGCGTATTCAGGACGTCACGTACGAAAAACCGCTCGAGGATTTGCTCGACGCCGCCTTTGACAAGTACTGCCAGGAAGTACCCTGGGCCAACGACTACCAGCTCTCGCCCAAGAGTGTCCTGCGCGACATGCTGGAAAGCGCGAGTGACTTTAAGGGCTATATCCAAAAGCTCGGCATCGCCCGCTCCGAGGGCATTCTGCTGCGCTACCTAGCCGAGGCCTACCGTTCCCTCGATCGCACCGTGCCCATCGAAAAGCGCGACGAGCGCCTGCGCGACACTATCTCATGGCTCGGCTTTGTGGTGCGCTCGGTCGACTCGAGCCTGGTGGACGAGTGGGAGAACGCCGGCAACCCGGCAGCACTCGACGCCGCACCGCCGCAGGGCATCGACGAGGTCGTGGCAGACCGCCGTGGCTGCACCCTGCTGGTGCGCAACGCACTCTTCCGCCGCGTGACCCTTGCCGCCCGCGAGCACGTGCGCGACCTGGGCGAACTCGACGACGACTGGGGCATGAGCGAGATTCGCTGGCAAAAGGCGCTCGATGCCTACCATGAGCAGCACGAGGAAATCCTCACCGACGGAGATGCCCGCAGCGCCGCGATGTTTTCCATCGATGAGTCCGACGAGAAGACCGCGCACGTATGGCACGTGCACCAGATCTTTGCCGACGAGGATGGCGACCACGACTTTGGCATCATGGGCGATGTCGATCTGGACGCCACGCAAGACGGCGGCGAGGTCATCTTCAAAAACTACCGCGTCGGCTTTATCGAGGACCTGCTCGAGAACTAGCCAAACATACTGGAACGGAATAAAACGGGGCCGTTGGCACTATCGCCAGCGGCCCCGTTTTTGCACTATCCGCTATGCCTTACTCGGCATCCTCGACCTCATACGAATCCGCCTCGGCTGGCTCATCGTTTGTCTCTGCCGCAGCCCCGCGTGCCTCGTCAAACGCCGCCTTCATGGTCTTGTTGCCCCACGTGAGCTTGCGAATGGTAAGATCGTCGGCTTTCTTGTTGGCAAGGCGCAGATTGTTCTCGGAGGACAGCAACGCCTCCTTGGTTTTTTGCAGATGGCTAATCGTCTTGTCAATCTCATCGATCGCCGTCTGGAACTTACGGCTCGCGATCTCGTAGTTGCGGCCGAAATCGTTCTTGAACTTCTCCATCTTGGCCTCGAAGTTCGTGACGTCGATATTCTGCTGTTTGTACTCCGCCAGTTCCTGCTTATAGCGAAGCGAACCCATAGCGGCGTTGCGAAGGAGCGTAATCATGGGAATGAAGAACTGCGGGCGGATCACGTACATCTTCTCGTAGCGATAGCTCACGTCCACGATGCCGGCGTTATAGAACTCGCTCTCGGGCTCGAGCAACGTGCAGAGCACCGCGTACTCACAGCCTTTCTGGCGACGATCGTGATCGAGTTTCTTAAAGAAGTCCTCGTTTTTATGCTTGGTCGCAGTCTCGTCGTTCTCGTTTTTCATCTCGAACATAATCGAAATGACCTCGTTACCGCTCGCGTCGCACTCGCGGAAGATGAAGTCGCCCTTGGTGCCCTCGGACGCATCGTTATCTTTCTCGAAGTACGCGTTGGGAAACGCCGTCATACGCAGACGGTTGAACTCAGTCTCGCAGTGCTGCTCGAGCGACTCGCCCACCATCTTGGTGGACAGGCGAACCTTCATGTCCTTAAGGCGCTCAATCTCTTCATCCTTGTAGCGAATCAGGTCATCGCTCGCGCGCTTGGCCTGCGCAAGCTCGAGCTCGTGTGCCGCCTTGGCTTGCTCCTCGCGAGAATCGCGCACCGCCAGCTCGCTCGTCAGTTTGGCACGTGCCTCATCGCGCTCTCGCTCCGCCGCGGCGACCGCCTCTGACAGGTTCATTTTTGCCATCAGTTCCTGCTCGCGCAGCTGGGCACGCAGGCCCTCGGCCTCTTGCTCGGACTGAGCCTTTGCGGCGGAAAACTTCTCTTGCACCTTCGCGCGATAGTCAGTAAGCGCGCGCTCGGCCTCGCTGCGAGCGGCATCGAGCTCACGCTGCGACTCTGCCGCGGCAGCGGCAAGCGCCATCTCCTGGGCCTTGTCCGCCGCGGCGATCCTGGCCTGCAGCTCGGCAATCTGGGCATCACGTGCAGCTAAATCATTTTGAGCAGCGTTGCGCGCCGCCGATTCGGCGAGCTTGGCTTCGTCATCCTTGCGTCCAAGCTGCGCGCGCAAGTTGTCGATTTCGCGCCGGAGCTCGGCATTCTCCTTCTGAGCGTCGGCGCGGGCTTCAACCGCCGCGCGCTGGCTTGCGCTCTCGCGCTCCGCGGCAGCGCCCTCGAGTTTGGCGTGCAGCTCGGCAAGCTCCGCATCGCGCTTGGCAACCTCTTGTGCCAGCTGCTGAGCCGCAGCGTTTTTCTGCTCGACAAGCTGAGCGTCGCGCTGAGACTCTGCCTTTTGCAAAGCAGCCGTCGAGCGCGAGCGCTCAAGCTCCAGTGCCTGCTCGCCCTCGCGCTGGACCGCCTTCACGCGCTCATCCAGGTCGCGCGAGAACTCGGCATCGCGCACCTGCTTGACGATATCCGCATAACCGGACGCATCGACCTTAAAAACTTCGCCGCAATGCGGGCACTTGATCTCGTTCATGGCAGCTCCTCGATGGACGCAAATTTCAACCGCCTACACTCTACCGCGCCGCACGGACAAAAAAGGCGCCGCTGCCATAATGGCAACGGCGCCAGAACCACCACGAAGGTGGCTGTCCCCTTTGCGGTAGCTCGTGTCGTGGTTCGAGAATTACAGTCCAAAAAAGCCGAGGATCTGATCACGGCTTACGGGCTTGTAGTCGTTGGCATCGAGGCCGACATCGTAGCGAAAAATGGGGCGCTCGCGATCGCGGTTGCGTGCGTTGGTGCGGTCACCCCTGCTATGGATATGTCCGTGCAGCATGATGGCGCCGCGCGCCTTGCCATTCCAGCTGAGCATGGGGTAATGGCTCATCACCAGGCGATGACCCTTAGCGTAACCGGGAGCGACCTCCAGATAATCGCGCACCTCATCCCAAATCTGCGGTGCGTTCGGATCTTCCCAATCGCCGTCATGGTTACCGCGGATGAGCGTCACGTTCTTGCATTCGATACGCTCGCGCAGGTGCACGGCATCCGCTAGGGGCAAACGATAGGTAAAGTCTCCCAGGATGTAGAGACGGTCATCCGCAGCCACGCACTCATTGATGGCATCGATGACCTTGCGATTCATCTCCTCGACCGAGCCAAACGGCCGGTCCATGTCGTGCAAGATATTCGTATCGCCCAGGTGCAGGTCGGCGGTAAACCACATCATCGTCTATGTCCTCATTTCGCAACGCGTCAAACTCGTGCTAAGTATACAGACACAGCGATGCGTCGGTTAGCCAAAGAGCCCGCCGAACAGACCTCGGCGGTGTTTGTCTTTCTTTTTCGACGCGTCACCCTGGGCGTTCTTGTCCTGCCGCTTCTTCCGGTCCTGCTCTAGCTCATCATCGTCGAGCAGCATATCCCACTCAAACGGGTCGTCCGTCAGATCGAACAGGTCATCGCCATCAAACATGACCGCCTCCATTGCCGATTAGCGAGCATCCACCACATAGAGTCCAACGCGCACCTGATGCCACGGGCTGCGCTCGGGGGCAACCTGTTGCACACGGGCCTCAAATACGTACCCATGGCCGTAATACATCATCAAGGACAGCGGGCCGGCCTCGTTTCCCGGAACATAGCCGAGCTTGGTGTTGCCGTAGTAGATCGCAACCGCCTCGGGATCATGGGGATTATCGCGCTCGGCACACAGCGTCAGCTTATCGCCCGCTTTAAGATCGCCCAAGACCAAGGCGCCATCGGCATACTGAAATCCTGCAATATGAAACGACAAAAGAACACGTGAAGGCTCGTACATGGCAGCTCCTCTACCGGCCGGAATACCCGGCGTTTAACCTTATTGAGAAGTCTACGGGCCCGTGCGGACACAAATTCATCCCGTCTGCGTCTTTCAATCGCTTGCCGCAACGCTTGCGCGACGGGACGCTTGCAGATAAGATAGGAACACGGATGGCACCCGTGGCAGCGGGTCTTGCCAACTCCGATACACGTTTTCATCGTGAGAAGTGGCCGTCTTCGCTTACGCGGGGGCGGCTATTTCATTCGGCCGATAAACAGGCCGAGTTCGATAGCCGCGATCAACAACGCCAATAACGAAATAACATCGCTTACGTTCATACCAAATCCCTTCTAAAGGGAGTTGGCCCATCCGTGCTCCATAGCAGTAGTCTAACGCAAAATGTGGGTAATAGGAACACTTGTTCGTATTACCCGCGATCTTTTCTAATGCACAAACATACGCACGAACTTGTGCTTCCAGCTTGCGTAGGGCGCATACCGAAACGGCACGTCCAGCCAGGTTACCTTGTTCACGATGCTCTTCTTGTGGCTAAACGTATCGAAGCTCTCGCGGCCATGGTACTGGCCCATACCGCTCGCACCCATGCCGCCAAAGCCCATATGGCTCGTAGCCAGATGCATGATCGTGTCGTTGACGCAGCCGCCGCCAAAGGGCACGTAACGCACAAAGCGTTGCTGAGCCGCACGGTCCTGGCTAAAGATATACAGAGCTAGCGGCGTCGGACGATCCGCAATAAACGTCTCTGCCTCGTCTAGGCTCTCAAACGTCAGCACCGGCAAGATGGGGCCGAAAATCTCCTCCTGCATCACGGCGTCATCGGGGGCCACGCCGTCTAGGATCGTCGGCTCAATTTTGAGCGACGGCTCGCGCGCGGTACCTCCCAGCACAACCTTATCGGGATCGATCAGCCCGCGCGCACGCGCAAAATGCTTGGCGTTGACGATGTGACCGTAATCCTCGTTGTCGAGCGGGTGCTCGCCAAACATACGACGGGCCTCCTCCTTGATGAGTCCCAGCAGCTCGTCGTGCACGCGCGTATCGACCAGCAGGTAGTCGGGCGCCACGCAGGTCTGCCCTACGTTGAGCCATTTACCAAAGGCGATACGCCGTGCCGCGACCTTCAAGTTTGCCGTCGCATCAACGATGCAGGGACTCTTGCCGCCCAGCTCAAGCGTCACGGGCGTGAGGTTTTTGCTCGCGCGCTCCATGACGAGCTTGCCGACCGGAACGCTACCGGTAAAGAAGATCTTGTCCCAGCACTCATCGAGCAGCGCTTCGTTTTCGGCGCGGCCGCCCTCGACAACCGTCACCAGACGCGGATCAAATGCCTCTTCACAGATTTGCCTGAGCACCGCGCTCGATGCCGGAGCATATGCGCTCGGCTTGATGACCACGGTATTGCCCGCGGCAAGGGCGCCGGCAAGCGGTTCGAGCGTTAGCAAAAACGGGTAGTTCCAGGGCGCCATAATGAGCGTGACGCCATAGGGCACGGCTTGCGTTTTGCACACACTCACGGCGTTGGCAAGGTCACACGGACGCAGGCGCGGACGACTCCATCGAGCCACATGCGCAATCTGATGACGAATCTCGGAAAGCGATGTGCCGATCTCACACATATAGGCCTCGTCATGCGACTTTCCCAAATCGGTCTTGAGCGCATGGGCAATATCGGCCTCGTGGGCCCGTACCGCATCGCGCAAACTCACGAGCGCGCGACGTCGAACATCGACATCAAACGTGGCATGCGTCTTAAAATAGGCGCGCTGATCGGCAACGATGCGCGCGATTTCCTCGGTGTTCATGGGCCCTCCTAGTTCTCATCCTCAAACATACCACCCGCGACGACCTCGTACATACGCTCGAGCTCCAAACGGTCCATCAAAAGTGGAACGGGGTATAGCGGATTGGCCTCGGCATCGGCATGGGCCGCCATTTGCGGAATATCGGAGCGGCGAATGCCCATCACATATTTGGGAATGCCCAAGGCGGCATTCATGCGGTCGACCCAATCGATAAAGGCCTCGGCCGCAAGACTGTCCTGCGCGTTAGCCGGCGCGATACCGGCCATGCGAGCAAGATCGGCAAGCTTGGGGGCGGCGGCGTCACCATAAGCGCGAAGCATGTGCGGCAGGATGATGGCGTTGGCCAAGCCGTGCGGAATTCCGTATCGGCCGCCCAGACTATGCGCGATGGCATGCACATATCCGACATAGGAGCGGGTAAATGCAACACCCGCTTTATACGCCGCCGAAAGCATATTGCGACGAGCGCGCATGTCGTCGCCATGCTCATAAGCCTCGGGCAAATTGTCGTGGATGAGCTGGACCGCCTGACGCGCCATCTTGCGCGTGTAGGGCGTGGTGCTACGGCCGATAAAGGCCTCGACGGCATGCGTCAGGGCATCCATGCCCGTCTGCCCCGTAATGGAGGCGGGCAGGCCACGTGTAAACTCGGGGTCGTGCACCGCAAAGCGCGGGATAAGCACAAAGTCGTTAATGGGGTACTTGTAGTGCGTCTCGTCATCGGTAATTACTGCCGCAAGCGTGACCTCGCTTCCCGTACCTGCCGTGGTGGGAACGGCGATGAGCAGCGGCAGGCGACGATGAATCCGCAGCAGCCCGCGCATCTTGTTGATGGGCTTATTTGGCTGTGCGATGCGTGCGCCCACGCCCTTGGCACAGTCCATGGCCGAACCGCCACCAAAGCCGATAATGGCCTGGCAGGCGCTCTCGCGATACAGGGACGCCGCTTCCTCCACGTTTGAGACCGTGGGGTTCGCACGCGTTTCGGCATAGACCGTAACACCAATCCCCTGAGCCGTAAGCGCGCGCTCGAGTGATGCCGTGAGTCCCAAACGAGCAATACCAGGGTCTGTCACGATAAGGACCTTCTGGATCGAGCGCTTTTGAAGCACCGCGGGCACATCCTCGGCATGCTCCAAAATGCGCGGTTCGGTATAGGGCAGGATCGGCAATGCGATGCGAAAAGCCGTCTGATATGTTCGGCACCAGGCACGACGGGCTAGATGCATAAAGGAAACTCCTTCATTTGTTGATAGGTCAACATTTGCTCGACCGATTGTACTCATCGGCGTCCGCATATGGCTTGCAAATCGTTAATCAATCAACATCTTCACATGCCCAAAATTGTTTTATTAAAAATCATTCCTAATAGGCTTCACATTCGGTCTCATTTATGGATAATAGAACTCGTCAAGACGCACGTCCGGAGAGGGCCCTTACGGGACCGGACGAGCGCACCATCGCCATCGATCGAAAGGATCGAATTATGAAGTTTGTTTGCCCCGTTTGCGGTTATGTGGAAGAGTTCGACGGCGACCAGCTGCCCGAGGATTTCAAGTGCCCCCAGTGCGGCGTTCCCGGCTCTCGCTTCCTGAAGCAGGAGGAGGGCCAGCTCGAGTGGGCTGCCGAGCACGTCGTGGGCGTCGCCAAGATGGAGGGCGTCTCCGAGGACATCGTTGCCGACCTGCGCGCCAACTTTGAGGGCGAGTGCTCCGAGGTCGGTATGTACCTGGCCATGGCTCGCGTTGCTCATCGCGAGGGTTATCCCGAGATCGGCCTGTACTGGGAGAAGGCCGCCCACGAGGAGGCCGAGCACG
>UROC01000059.1 GCA_900549345.1 uncultured Collinsella sp. | reverse complement strand
ATGTTGCGGAGCTTGAGCTCGGCGACAAACTCGGCCTGGGTTTCGTCGATGTCGAAGCCGCGCATGAGGTTGGGCACGACCTCGGCTTCGAGCTTGGTGCCGCGGATGATGGCGATCGCCTTGTCGATGTCGAGCAGAATTGCCTCGAGGCCGTGCAGCAGGTGCAGACGCTCGGACTTTTTGCCCAGGTCAAAGTTAATGCGGCGACGCGTGGACTCAATACGCCACTTGACCCACTCGTGCAGGATCTGGCGCACACCCATAACGCGAGGGTAACCATCGACCAGCACATTGAAGTTGCACGAGAACGAATCCTGCAGCGTGGTCGAGCGATAGAGCTTGGCCATGAGCTTGTCGGGGTCGACGCCGCGCTTAAGATCGATGGCGATACGCAGGCCCGAAAGGTCGGTCTCGTCACGGATGTCGGCGATCTCTTTGACCTTGCCCTCCTTGGAGAGCTTGACGATGCGCTCGATGATGACATCGGTTTTGGTGGTGTAGGGAATCTCGTAGACCTCGATGATGCGCTCTTCGGGAATCCAGCGCCAGCGGGAGCGGATCTGGAAGCTGCCAAGGCCGGTCTCGATTATCTTTTCCATCTCCTCGCGGCGGTAGATAATTTCGCCGCCGGTCGAGAAGTCGGGCATGGGCATGTACTCGAGCAGGTCGCAGTCGGGATCCTGCAGGTAATGCATTGTGGCGGTACAGACCTCGTTGAGGTTGAAACCGCAGATATCGGATGCCATGGCGACGCCGATGCCCTTGTTGGCCGAGACGAGGATGTTGGGGAACGTGGTGGGCAGCAGGCGTGGCTCCTTCATGGCGCCGTCGTAGCTGTCGACGAAGTCGACCGGGTCCTTGTCGATGTCCTTGAAGATCTCGGCGCTAATGGGGGAGAGCTTGGCCTCGGTATAGCGCGAGGCGGCGTAGCTCAGGTCGCCCGAATAGTACTTGCCAAAGTTGCCCTTCGACTCCACGAAGGGGGCGAGCAACGCCTCGTTGCCGGTGGCCAGGCGCACCATCGTCTCGTAGATCGCGGCGTCGCCGTGCGGGTTGAGCTTCATGGTCTGGCCCACGATGTTGGCGCTCTTCTGGCGCTCGCCCTTGAGCAGACCCATTTTGTACATGGTGTAGAGCAGCTTGCGGTGCGAGGGCTTAAAGCCGTCAATCTCGGGGAACGCACGCGAGACGTTGACGCTCATAGCGTAGGGCATGTAGTTGACCTCGAGCGTCTGCGTGATCGGCTGATCGGTGACCTCGGAGTGCAGGCCGATGACGTTCTCGGCGTTGACCTGCTTTTTCTTGGGCTGGTTCTTCGTCTTCTTCTTTGCCACGATTTCCTCTTGAACTTCTTATGGGCCGTCGTTATCGATTTGCTGCTACTGCAGGTCCAGCTGGTCCAGGTATTCCTTGCCGTGCTCGGAGATGTGACGCTTGCGGCCCGCCTCGTCGTTGCCCAGCAACAGGTTGAACATGGTCTCCATCTTGGTGACGTCCTCGGGTTCTACCTTGATCAGGCGGCGCGTCTCGGGGTTCATGGTGGTGAGCCACATCATGTCCGGATTGTTCTCACCAAGACCCTTGGAGCGGTTGATCGAGCACTTCTGGTCGCCAATCTCCTTGAGGATGCCGTTCTTCTCGAGCTCGGTGTAGGCAAAGTAGGTCTTCTCTTTGCAGTTGATCTCGTAGAGCGGCGACTCGGCGATATACACGTAGCCCTCGTCGATAAGTGTGGGCACCAGGCGGTAGAGCATGGTGAGTACGAGCGTGCGGATGTGATAACCGTCGACGTCGGCGTCCGTACAGATGATGACCTTGTTCCAGTTGAGATTATCCAGGTCAAAGGCACCGAGGTTCTTGATGCGCTTGTCCTTGATCTCTACGCCGCAGCCCAGCACGCGCATGAGGTCCATGATGATGTCGGACTTAAAGATGCGCGGGTAGTCCTCCTTCAGGCAGTTGAGGATCTTACCGCGAACGGGCATAACGCCCTGGAACTCGGCATCGCGCGAGGTGCGGATGGCGCCTGCTGCCGAGTCGCCCTCTACGATGTAGATCTCGCGACGGTCCTTGTCTTTGGAGCGGCAGTCGATGAACTTCTGCACGCGGTTGGCCATGTCGGTCTTCTGCTGCAGATTGGTCTTGATGCTCTGGCGCGTCTTCTCGGCGTTCTCGCGCGAGCGCTTGTTGATGAGCACCTGCTCCATGATCTTGTTGGCGGCGTCTTTGTTCTCGATCAGATAGGTCGAGAGGCGCTCCTTAAAGAATGCCGTCATCGCCTGCTGGATAAAGCGGTTATTGATGGCCTTCTTGGTCTGGTTTTCGTAGGACGTCTGGGTGGAGAAGCAGTTGGTCACCAGCACCAGACAGTCCTGGACGTCCTGCCACTTAATGCCGCTCTCGTTTTTGTTGTACTTGCCCTGTTGCTTGATGTAGGCATCGATGGCGCTGGTCAGAGCACTACGGGCGGCCTTTTCGGGCGAACCGCCGTTCTCGAGCCATGACGAGTTGTGGTAGTACTCCTGCATCATGAAGGTGCGCGAGAAGCACATGCACGCGGTAATCTTGACGTTGTAGTCGGGCAGGTCCTCGCGGTCGCGACCGCGGCGGTCGGCCTCGATAAAGAAGGGCTCGGTGAGGTAGTCGGCACCGACCTTCTCGAGCACATAGTCCTCGATGCCCTTGGGGTAGCAAAAGTCCTCTTCGGAAAACTCGCCATCGTCGCCCTCGATGCGCAGGCGGAAGGTAACGTTGGCGTTGACCACGGCCTGGCGGCGCATGGTCTCGCGATACCAATCGTGGGGGATGCTGATGGAGGTGAAGACCTCAAGATCGGGGCGCCACTTGATGGTGGTGCCGGTGCGGTCCTCGTCGCTGGGCTCAATCTCGAGCGCCTTCTTTTTGGCGCCGACGACCTTGCCCTTCTTAAAGTGTAAGGAGTACTTGTTACCGTCACGCCAGACGGTGACGTCCATGTACTCGGAGGCGTACTGGGTCGCGCAGGAGCCCAGGCCGTTGGTGCCGAGCGAGAAGTCGTAGTCGCCGCCCTGGTTGTTGTTATACTTGCCGCCGGCGTAGAGCTCGCAAAAGACGAGCTCCCAGTTAAAGCGCTTCTCGGAGGGGTTCCAGTCGAGCGGGCAGCCGCGGCCGTTGTCCTCTACCTGGATGGAGCCATCGCGAAAGGCGGTAAGGGTGATGAGCTTGCCGTAGCCCTGGCGCGCCTCGTCAACGGCGTTGGACAGGATCTCGAAGGCGGCATGCGCGCAACCGTCGAGTCCGTCCGAGCCAAAGATGACGGCAGGGCGCAGACGTACGCGCTCCTCGTCCTTGAGCTGGCGGATACTGTCGTTACCATAGTTTGCGGTGTTTTTTGCCATACTCGCTCTCTCGGTGCTCCTTTTGCTGCGTTTAAGTCATATAGATAGTCAAGGTAGCATAGCCCAGGCCGTGGGCGATTCCACCTAACACGAAATCCATCGAACAATCGTTCGGATTAACGGGTAAAACGTGTCGTGCGGATTGTTGTTCCGAATCGAACATTGGGACAAGCGTCTCGTTTTATGGGCCACGGGCGTGCGTGTGCGAGTCCCTTTGGCCCATAAGGAACGCTGGCGGGTCGTTATTTGGGCCGTGGGTCACTTCGCCGGCGTCGTGTTTCGTCATACGCTCATAGTGGAAGCCGGTGCCACGGGGCCGACTTGGGGTTCGGGCAACGGATGAGCTGCAAGCTGAAAGGAGCTGTGAGGATGATGAAGCCCATGACAAAGAAGCTGCTGTTAGGAATTCCCACCGTGACGCTTTCGGCTGTGTTGGCGTGTACGCTTGCCGGCTGCGGCGGTAATGCGCCGAGTGGCTCGGGCGGGAGCGCACCTGTGCAGGAGAAGTCCAAGAAGGCCAAGGCCTATGATTCGCAGACGGTCGAGGTGGCTGGCATTACCTATGAGTCGGTGGCTCACGGTACGTTCTATCGCGGTGATGCCAAGAAGCAGGACGGCTTTTACCTGCACATCAAGATTACCAACAACAACACAAAGAACAGGACGTTCAGTTCCTTTAACGTACATGCTGCCCAGGGCGATCTTGAGGCAGGCGACCCGTTGTTTACTTCCGGCAAGGCGGCCGTGCTCGACTACGTTGCAAGCGAGGCTCCCGATGAGCTTCACGAGGGCATCGATCTTTCCAAGAGGCCAGATATCGGCCCGGGCGAGACCGTTGAGTACGTGTATTTCTGGGCGCCTAAGACGGCGTACTACGGGCCCATCACTGTCGAGTTCGTAGACGCTTACGCCCCCGCCAAGAATCATGAGGCCATGCACTTCGACACCACAGGATGCGAGACCAAGGAGTTCAAGGCGGCGGGCGGCGTGGCCGATTCTGGTGACGCGGCCAATATGACCGGCATCGCTTGCGCATCGTACAGTATCGAGGCCGCCGATGGGTACACGCTGGATTCGTCCAACGAAGAGCACGAAAAGGCAAACTTCTTCCACGACGAGACTGGAGGACGCCTGAACATCAGCATCTTCCCGCGCTCGCCGGAGGAGGAAGTTGCAAGCCTGGAGCAGATCTATGAAGGCAAGGAAACGACAACCGACCAGGTCGAGTACAACGGCATAACGTGGCTGCGCTTTACCGGTCCCGACAACGGCCATACGCTATTTGCGACGGCTCCCGCGACGGGCGAGACCGTCCGCGTGTCGATTGGCTGGAAGATCGACTGGGATGCCGCCGTGCCCATGATGGAGGCACTGAAGCTCAAGTAACGCCGCGATTCTTACGTCAGGCGACTCAGGGCTGGCTCCGAGTTATCGGGGCCAGCCCCTTTTGGTGTTCGATGAGCCGAGTCGGCGTCTCACACAAAAGTAACTAGGAGCTAGCGAGGCCTATCCGAATTGACCTCATTGGCGGTGTCTTTTTCGAGCGCCGTGCGGCGGGCGCTGTAGGCGATGAGGCCCGCGCCTGCCGCGGCGAGTGCTGCTGCGGCTGCGGTTAGGGGGACGTTGCTGTCGCCCGTGCCGGCGAGCGCGCCCGCTTTTCTGGAGCGCTTGTTATTGCCGTGATCCTTGCCGCTGCCAGAGCCACTGCCGCCACCGGAGCTGCTTCCGTCGGAACCACCTCCACTCGAGCCACCATCGCCGTCTGCTGTCATCGGGGCGTCGTGAAGTCCTGTCGTATCCGCGCTGTCGCATACGCCGACCTGCACTTCTGAGCGTTCGCATGCCGCGTCGGGCACATGAAGCTCGTGCAGAACGGCACTCAGCGCCGAGTTTGCGCCCGGTCGGATCTCCTCGAGCGTTACGGGATCGAGCGCCACCAGATTACGCGCCTTCGCATACAGCGTGACGCGTTTGCCCACTTCGTCGCTCCAACTTTCGGGGATGGCGAAGCTCATGCGGAACTGTGCCGTGCAACCCGGTGCCAGCACGGCGTTGCCGTTGTCGGCTACCAGCGGGTGCGTTGCAAAACGTGCGCCCAGCGTCTCGAGCGCGTACTTTACGTGTGTCATGTCGTTGGCCGAAGCGTCTTCGGCAAGCTCTGGATCGTAGATCGAAGCCATGCGTGCGTTCGCTCCGAATCCGATGGATGCGCTGGAGAACGGCTGGCTGGAGCCCTCTCGGTACAGATCGATTGTGCCGGCAGTCAGCAAAGTGTTGCCGTCGTTTCGCACCGTGACCATGAAGGATTCGCCTGCTGCTCCGGGCACCACCGCGCCCGAGGTAGCGACCGCGCCCGTCGGAGTGGCACACGCCACCAGAGGCACTTCGATGCCGTGCAGCTCTGCCTCGCTCTTCTCCGCGCTCACAATGTGCGTGGCGAGCGCGGAGAGCATGCCTCCCGACGTCAAAAATGTCGTTATCTGATCGACGGGATGGTCCAGCTCGCACATCACGAACGGCTCCGTGAACAGATCGCCTGCCAAGGTGCTGGCGAAGATGCGGAAGTGCTTGCCCATCACTGCTACCGGGTTGCCTTCTTCGTCGTAGGTTTGCCCCACCTTGCCATCGGTGTTCTCTACATAGAGCGCGCACCTGCCGTTGTTGCTTACGCTAAACGATGCCGGGCCACAGCCTGCGGCACCCACGGGCTGCGTTGCAAATGCCGATGCGCCTCGCGTCCAAGTAATATGCTGCAGCTGCTCGTTGACGGTGGCCAAAAAGCCCGAATGTTGTGGCCACGGCACCGCATGGGGCACCGTGGCGTCTGGTGGCATAACGCCCCAGCCCGCAATGGACTGGCCGATCACGGCGTACGATGCGCAGCCGCAACCGTCTGCGGTCTCGTACGCAACGGGCACCACCATTTTGCCGTTGATATTCTCGGGCTCGCTCAGCTCGATACTCGACGGTGCCTGCGGAAAGCGAAGAACTTGGCGGAACGTCAGGCTGTCGCCCAAATCATCCGACCACAGGGTAAAGCATTCCAGCGCAACCTCGGCCTCGCTGCCGAGCGCCTTCTCTGCGGTGGTTCCGCGGCGGTGGAGGTAGGCACCCGACAGGCGTCCGTCGACCAGCGTCTTGCCTGCCGTGATGCGCGGGCACTGCAGGCAATGGTAGCCATCCTCTTGCAGGCGGCCGCGCGAGATGCTGCGCCATGACGTATGCGACACCACGCGGATCTCGTCATTACTTATGCGCAGGCGCACAACGGACAGTATGCCGGCTGTGCTTGCCGTATCGAAAAGGGTGTTGTCGCCGGCGGGGCGCTCGCCCGAGACCAGCAGCACGTAGGCGTCCTGGTTTCCTCTTCCGTCCGTATATTCCACCACGTCGAAGTCGTAATCGAATATGCCGTCGCGCTCCACGTCGCCCTCGCCAAACCCAAGGGGAAAGTCCACGGGCGTGGGAGCGGACCACGTGCCGTTTGCCTTTGTGTGCACCACCAGGCGCGAGCGGCCATTGTCGCCGTAGCGCACCGAGGCGATACGGAACAGGCATTCTACGCCGGCAATCATCGTTAGCTTCATGTGGGCTTCGCTGAGCACGCCGGAAAACAGCACGTTGTCGCTCGAGGGTTTTATGCCGCCACGCTCGTCCTCCGACACGCCGGCAGAATTGGCGTTCGGGTCCGCAACGGCGTTCGTTGACTGACCGATGTAGGTGTACTCATACATCGGCGCGGCGTTTTCGTCGTTTTCCATCAGTGCGTGGACGAAATGCTCAACCTGTCCCGTGTCGTCGCTTTCTGCATCCGCCTCGAGCTCAATGCGCGTGACCGCTTGATCCCAATCGCGCACGACAGGCGCGACGTTTATCGCGGCGGCTGCAACCTCGGCGCGTGCGAGCAGCTCGGAATTGGTGACGATGGTGGCCGACGCGATAAACTGCGGCACACCACCTGCCTCGGTGTTGCCGGGCGTGCCGAAGCAGGCATCCAGCGTGTAAGGCGTATCTCCACCCAATGCCAGCTCAGAGCGTTGGGGCACATACCGGTCGTCATTGTTCACCGACATATTCCACGAATCGATGAGTGTGGGCCACGACCCCGACCAAGCCTTGGTGGTCCACTTGAACATTACGAACTGGAGTATCACATCGACATCGACGTCTGCACCCACGCGCAGCCGCGGAAGCTGGTGTCCATCTGCCTTCTCGTACCCAATGAACAGCGTGAGGGATGCGGCACCGCGCACGGCAGACGAAGCGACGCCTGCAACGCCGGCTCCAAAGGTGACGGCAAGTCCGATCTGGATGGTGAACGAGCCCGACGTGTTGGAATAGTCGAGCGAAATGTTCTTGAAAAACGCCGCGCCGCTGCCGTGCGTGTGGGCACCCACAGCGAGCGCCAGCTTCGCCAGCACCCAAGGGTTGACGTTTAGGAAAAATGGCACCGGTCCTAGGGTAAACTGCTCGGTCCAATTGAGGTCAGTTCTTACCTGGAAGAGGGCCTTAATATTGCCGTATGCAGGGTCGTTGTTGTTACCCCAGGTTTTGCCCACCCAATCGTAGGCGAGCGAGCCGTACAGCTGTGTGGCGATATCCATCGTGAACAGCGGCGTGCAATGGTGGCGAAGGAGCTTGGTGTTTCTTGGATCGGTGCCCGAACCGGCACTCATACTCTTGTACTGATTCCACTTCCCCTCCATCTCGTCGAGGTAGCGGTTTGCCTGCTTGGCGCCCGACTCACGCGGCGATTTCTTCCAGTATTCCGGATCAGGGTTGCCCGAATCGTTCATATAGCTGGCTGGTTTGTATCCTCCGCCAAACAGTACGTACCCGGCAAACGAGAAATCGAACAGAATGGGGAACGAGGGCATCCAGCACGTGAACTTATTACCACCGATGCCGGGAAACGATGCGGGGAAATCAAACGGAGTGATCTCTTGGTCCATAGTGGTGGGGACGATAGTGGTCGATCCGGATTCCGCCTTTGCCGCCGGCGCGGTAACAACGGCCATGGGGGAGGAGAGCGTGTAGGTTTTGTCCTGGTAGTCGAGGACAAAGCGCAGCTTGCATCCTTCTTCCAGAAGGCTCGACGCTGCATCGAGGAACTTGTCTTCGAGTGTGAACGTCGCCAGATTATCCGCGCTCGATGCGCTGGCCTTGATCTGACCAATCTGCGTGACGGTTTCGGTTGAGCTGCCCGCAGCGGGCATCACTTTATTGATATGCAATGTTGCCTGCCCGCCCTGCGGCAGATGAGCCTGCACGGTAAATGCGTGCGTATCGGGCTGCTCGTTTGCCGTGTCGTCCTTCGGCAATGCCATGAACGTGGCTTCAGCGTACTGGATGTCCCATTCGTCGAATGTGAGCTGGCGGAAGTACGGCTCGCCGTCGGAAAGCGGACGCGTGGGCGCGGTTATGGCGGTGCCGCCCTGGATACGCGCAAGGGGAATCTCGACATCGCGGTAGCCCGCCATGCTAATGGAGATGCCGCCGTTAAAGTCGTACGCGTCAAGGAGCTTTGCCTCGTCTACGTAGCCTTCCGAAAGCGAGGCAATCTCAAAGATGGCGGTGCCTTCGTCATCGGTCGTGGCGGCGAGCTGCTTGCCTGCGGCGTAGCGCGACGTGAGCGTGACCTGCGCTCCCTTGATGGGCATATTCTTGTTGGCGACGTCGACCACGACCACACCAAACATGGTGCGCGAGAGAACGAGCACCCTGAAGGGGTCTTTTTCGTCGGCATAGGCCGCGGTGGGCGCGAACGGCAGCAGGAAGGCATTTTCGCTTCCCGGCACGCGAGGCAACATGATGCTCGCTAGTGAGGACGCTCCGGCAACAAGTAACGAACGGCGATCAAGCATCTTGGGCTCCCATCCCGCAAATATCGGTGGAAATAATCCAATTTTGCGAGAAGACGCTTCGTGGCGGTAGTGCCGTTCAAGGGTCAAAATGTCCAAATTGATCGAGCGAAGCGCCGGGTTCCGGAACGCGTTCGATGCGCTTGGCAGCCCGGTCGCTAACGCAACATGTGCGCGACCAGCTCGGCGCGTGTGCCGATGCCAAGCTTTGCGTATACGCCGGATAGGCGGTTTTTGACGGTGCCCGGCGATACTCCCATATGGCGTGCGATTTCAGCGTTGGTCCATCCGCGGCAGGCGAGCATGGCCATGGTGAACTCTGTGGTCGTTAAATCGTCGGCAACGTCCTCGCCCGAATCGGGGTTGTGGATGCGCCGCCAGCCGTAGCTGAAGCGGTACGTGATCTCGATGATGCGTGCGAAGTCGTCAGGGTATTGCGTTTTTAGGCATGCCTCGATGAGCCCCTGCAAAAGGCCGTGGTGCTCGCCAATGAGCTCGATAAGGCCGTCGGGGCGCGCAATGTCCCAAGCGGCTCCAAAATGCGCTTTTGCGGCGTCGATGTCCTTGAGGCTCATGCATGCCATGGAAGCTGCCAGGTGCAGGAACAGTTCCGAGATGGGATAGCTTCCCTGTTTCATAATTAGGGCGTTTTCCGCCATGCCCAGGCTGCGGCCGTATTCGCCGCGCAGATACAAGGCGTGCGCCATCACGTAGCTGGCGAACAGTCGCAGGCCTTCGGGTAGGTGCGCCGCAAGTGGATAAAACTCTTCGGCAGAATACGGGGAAGGCAAGTGCAGCAGGACGCTCGCGGCCGAGGCGAACAGGATATGCGTGGCGTGGACGGCGGGCGATTCCTCGTCGGCCGGCGTATCGAGGATGCCCGCAAGGCACCGGCGGGCGTCGGCGATACGGTTGAGCGACAGACTGGCATATCCGCAGATAAAGCATGCGGAATAGTGCAGTGCGGGGTCGGTGGCGTCAAGATAGGGGCGTGCTGTCTTGGCGGCGAGTGCGGCCTGTCCGCGAAAGTACAGCGCTTCTGCCGTGGCGATGGCGCGTGAATCGGGGTCGGAAATGCCTGCAACCGCAGCGTCAATCTGCCCCGGCACAAAGGCGGTGCACATCAACGGCATGGGAACGCATGGGTAGCCATCGCAGTCCATCTTCCATCTCCCAACAGCTGGCAACACTAGCAGCAATTGTACTCTTGTTGCTCGGGACTGGAATTTGTGGGTATCGCCTACGATTGTGCCGAACGTATAAAGGAAGAGTCTATTGGCGATGCTCCCAAGGTGGCTACCGAAGTCTAGCTGACCTTGGGATATAGAAAAACTGCCGCCCCTGCAAAAAGCTCTGTCGCAGCGATGGGAAACGCATCTCGTTCTGCATATAATGAGGTCATATGACGGTGCGTCTGCATACGCGCGGCGCATTTCCATCGAATCGAGAAGGAGCTCTGCATGGATCCCAACAAGCGTCCCGACGACATGGTGCGTATCACCACTCCCGAACTTGCCCAGGTGTTCATCGATGAGCAGGTCGCTGCAATCCGCGAGCAGATCGGCGACAAGAAGGTCCTGCTGGCCCTTTCCGGCGGCGTCGACAGTTCGGTTGTCGCGGCCCTGCTCATCAAGGCCATCGGCAAGCAGCTCATTTGCGTGCATGTGAACCACGGCCTGATGCGCAAGGGTGAGAGCGAACAGGTCATCGACGTCTTCAAGAATCAGATGGATGCCAACCTGGTTTACGTTGACGCCACAGATCGCTTCCTGGACAAGCTCGTGGACGTCGAGGAGCCCGAGGCCAAGCGCAAGATCATCGGTGCCGAGTTTATCCGCGTGTTCGAGGAGGAGGCCCGCAAGGTTGGCGATGAGGTCAGTTTCCTCGCCCAGGGCACCATCTATCCCGACATCCTGGAGTCCCAAGACGGCGTGAAGGCTCACCACAACGTGGGCGGTCTGCCCGAGGATCTGCAGTTTGAGCTCTGCGAGCCCGTCAAACTGCTGTACAAGGACGAGGTCCGCGTCGTGGGTCGCGAGCTCGACCTGCCCGAGAACATGGTTGAGCGCCAGCCGTTCCCCGGTCCCGGCCTGGGCGTCCGCTGCCTTGGTGCCATCACCCGCGACCGTCTTGAGGCGCTGCGCGAAGCCGACGCCATCGTGCGCGAGGAGATCGACAAGGCCGGTCTGACCATCTGGCAGTATTTTGC
The DNA here is from genome assembly GCA_900549345.1 of uncultured Collinsella sp. GTDB lineage: Bacteria > Actinomycetota > Coriobacteriia > Coriobacteriales > Coriobacteriaceae > Collinsella. Next base: position 358 of record UROC01000059.1, on the reverse strand, counting down.
CGTCGTGCCCGACTTCCGCGCAACCGGTGTGCGCGAGGGCAAACGCGCCTACGATTGGCCCTGCATCATCCGCTGCATCAACACCGTCGATGTCATGACTGCCGAGGTTCCCGAGCTCGACTGGGCGCTACTCAAGCGTATTACCGCTCGCGTCACCGCCGAGGTTCCCGGCATCTGCCGCGTGTGCTACGACCTCACGCCGAAGCCCGTTGGCACCGTTGAGTGGGAGTAAGCTTCTACTCTTTTGGACGAATTGCATTGACAGGGAGGGGCCCCGCGCAAACGTGTGCGGGACCCCTTTCGTTTTGGCTCTGTTAGACCAGGATTGACATAAATCCGATGTCACCGCGACGGGCTA
>UROC01000058.1 GCA_900549345.1 uncultured Collinsella sp. | reverse complement strand
GGCCCCACCCGGTAGCTCTTGCGGACGGGATCCTGGACCAGATAACCCCGGTCCGTGAGGGTGGAGAGCTGGCGGTGGACAGTGGTGGTGGGCAGATCCAGCTGTGCCACCAGGCGCTTCAACGTCCATTCCGTCTCGTTATCCATGAAGCACTCCAAAATCTCCAGGGCGCGGAGGATGCTGGATACCTGTTCTTTTGCCATAAATCGGCCGCTCCTTTTTGGCGATATCATAGAAACATTCTGCCTTGACAAATGTTTGTCTATATAATATCATAAATCATAAGGAAAGAAAACAGGATCCGTAATTTTCCGTGGAAATGCTTCGTGTCGGGCCGCAGTTGCGGCTTTGGTTTTTGACACAATTTTGGAAAATGATCCCGTTCTACGGAAAAGCTGCCGCTTTTTTGGATACATGTCCAGAAAAGACCGGCAGCTTTGACAATTCTACCCAAAGGAATTCGCTTCCACCATACGGAATTATTGGAAATCAGGCAAGTTATGCGGCTGGCCGAATATAGGAGGAAAGGAGGAGCCGGGGAAGCCGCGGGGAAAGACTTCCCGACAGATGATTCAGCCAATCGAAAATGGAGCGCATGAAGTTATTTGGGAGGTAGAATATGTTTATCATCGACATCATGATGGCGATTTCCAACTGGCTGTGGGGATGGCCGCTTCTGATCCTGACATCCGCAGTCGCCGTGTATCTGTCCGTCCGCTTTAAGTTCTTCCAATTCACCAGGTTCGGACACGCCATGAAGAACACGTTCGGCAAGATCTTCGACAAGGGCGACGGCGAGGGCGATATTTCCCCGTTCCAGGCCTGCTGCACGGCGCTGGCCTCCACGCTTGGCGTGGGGAACATCGCCGGTGTATCGGTGGCCATCGCCACCGGCGGCCCTGGCGCCGTATTCTGGATGTGGGCCGTGGCCCTCATGGGCTTCATCGTGAAGTTTTCCGAGATCACCCTGGGCATGGCCTACCGGGAGCGGGATCCTGAGACCGGCAGATGGCACGGTGGCTTCTATTGGTATGTGCGCCGGGGGCTGGGCAAGAGCTGGAAGTGGCTGGGCATTTTCTGGGCTGTGATCCTGGGCTGCGCCATGGTGTTTGCGCCCGCCGTGCAGGCCAACTCTGTGGTGGAGGCGATTCGGGTCTCCTTTGACGTTCCCGGCTGGATCGTGGGCGTGATCTTTGCCGTCATCATGGCCGTTGTGCTGGTGGGCGGCATCAAGAGTATCTCCTCCTTTGCGGAGAAGGTGGTCCCCCTGATGGCGCTGGCCTATGTGATCGGCAGCATCTTTATTCTGGTAAAGTTCGGCAGCAACATCCCGCACGTCTTTGCGATGATTTTTGAGTACGCCTTTACGCCTATGGCTGCCACCGGCGGCTTTGCCGGCTCCACCGTGATGCTGGCCATCCGTTGGGGCCTGGCCCGCGGCGTGTACTCCAATGAGGCCGGCACCGGCATGGCGCCGCTGGCCCACTCCTCCTCTTCCGCCAACCATCCGGTGAAGCAGGGCCTGTGGGGCATCAGCGAGGTGTTCGTGGACACCATCATCGTCTGCACCATGACGGCCTCGCTTGGCCGCGGCTGCATCTTCTCGGCCCTGCCCGTCGCCGTATTCCAGGGGACGATCACGTTGTTTGCCGGCGCGCTCTCCCCCATCATGACCACAGCAGCCCTCAACAGCCTTTCGCTCGTAGGCTCCATGCTCATCTTCTGCGTCGGCGTCAACCTCATCCGTCCTCAGACCTTCCACACGGCCAATATGCTTCCCTCCGTCGTCATCGCCGTCATATACGCCCTCCTGTTCTAAATCTATCAACGCAGCGGTATCTCGAACATCTGTTTGATGCTGTGCTATGATATGAGGTCACCGTAGCTGCGTTCGAGAGGAGGAGCGGTGGCCGACCAGGACATCAAGATGCTCATCGAGCGCATTATGGCCGAGGCCCGGACCCATCAGTCCGCCCGCTTCTCAAACGAAACCTACGCAGACGAGCCGATTCTCAAAACCGGCCGACAGATGCAGAATTTCCTCCCCGACCAGTACCGTAAAATGCGCGAGATATCGCGCTGGCAGGATGACCACAAGGGCGGTGCGGGCCGCTGGCTTTCGGAAGCCGAGCTTTTTTACCGCCAGGGCCTGCTGATGGCCGACTTTGAGGACGACTGTCCCTACAACGGCACCTTTAAGTCGTACTTTCCCACCTACAACGCCATGAGCGACCGGCAACTGCGCGGCTACTTTACCTGGCGTGCCCAAGTGCGCCGCGGAACCGTCGAGGAAACGTCTACGTCCTTTGCCTTTCTGTATCTCTATGAGCTGATCTGCGGCATTGGCGTAGATAATCCACTCGATGGTTTTAACAAGATCAAGGCTTTTTGGGATGTCTATCGCGCCTTCGAGCCCGGCATCGACCGGTTTGCGCGCGTGTGGCTGCAAGATTACGCCGTGTTCCACGGGCTCGACCCCAAGCTGCTTCGCGACTCTAAAACCGTCATGTTCGATAACGCCCTTATCGAACTGCGGCGCGCGGCACGAGACCTTGTACCGGCACCGTCCGGCCAGACCCCTAAGCGTCGCAAAACCTCCGAGCCCACGCTCCCCCTTCCGCCCGATGAGGTGCGCGAGGAGCGACTCATGGCCGCCATCAACGCCCTCTCCACGTACAACCTAAGTAGCTCGCGGCTCGACCGCAGCCACCACCGCGATCTGCGCCACGTGGCGTGCGCCGTGTATGTCCGCATGGCGCGCTACTATGACACGCACCGAAAGACCGGCATCGTGGCAAGTTTATTTGGGGAGGAGACGGCAATGCCCTACACCATGTTTGCCTCGGCCGTATTCTTTGCGCCCGAGCGCCACGAGGACTGCGAATACCGTCTGGACCCCATCCATATCTACCGTTGCCAAAACGGCTTTTGGGAATGCATGCGTATCCACGGTAGTAGGCAAAAGAGCAGCAAGCTCGGTGAAATGATGCGCGCCTGCGACCAACGCCTGCGCCTGGCGCTGGACCCTGCCCATCCCCTTAAGGAAGAAAAGGTCCCCAAATATCTGGCCAAGATTATCGATGACGAGATTGTGGCATGGCTTTCGTGGGACGCCGCACACCAGCCCGTCAAGATCGATATCGATCTGAGTCAGCTGGGGCATATTCGGAGCGCCGCCGCACAAACGCGCGAGGCGCTTTTGATTGACGAGGAACGCGAGGACGGCTCGTCCGCAGAAGCCGAGGCAGCGGACTCAGGGCAACCGGAAGCCGAGCCCGTAGCCGACGCGATGGTCGAGGCGGTCGCGGCGGCTGCAGGGCAGGACGAGTCCGACGAGCCGACCATATCCACCGAACAGTTTGGTGTCGTGGCACCGCTTCTCGCGCCGACGCCCACGTTCGCAGCTGCTACGCCCGCTGACGCCACAAACGAACTCGCGCCCGCCGCAAACGCCTATCTCCGCGCTCTGCTCGAGCACAACGCAGTACAGGCGGAATCGGCGGTAGTGCAATCGGAGCAGAGCGAGGACATGCTCGTCGATACCATCAACGAGGCGCTCTTTGACCTGGTGGGCGACACCGTAATTGAGTTTGGAGCGGCAGGACCGCAGATTATCGAGGATTACGAAGCAGATGTGAGAGGATATCTAGACCATGAGTGATACCGCATCCGTAGCGCCCCGCGTACCCAAACGCGTCGCCGCCGTTATCCTAAACTCGCTCAAGGGCGGCGTGGTCCCGCGAATCGGCCTTCCCTATATCACCGTGGGACGCGAGGTCGAGATTCGCGCCCTGCTCACCGATCTGAGTCTCATCGCCGACGGCGGCGCGAGCTTCCGCTTTTTAGTCGGTCGCTACGGCGCCGGCAAGAGCTTTTTGCTCCAGACCATCCGAACGCATGCCATGGGCGAAGGCTTTGTGGTCGCCGATGCCGACCTTTCCCCCGAACGCCGTCTACAGGGCGGCCAGGGCCAGGGCCTCGCCACCTATCGCGAGCTCATCCGCAACATATCGACCAAGACGCGCCCCGAGGGCGGTGCGCTCAACCTTATTCTGGATCGCTGGGTCGCCTCGTGTGCCGACGTCGACGAGTCGGTCGTCAATGCCCAACTGGCCCCGCTCGAGGAGATGGTCCACGGCTTCGACTTCACCCGCATGCTTCGCCGCTATCGCACGGCCGTATCCGAGGGCGACGAAGAGGCCATGAGCCGCGTGACCAAATGGATCCGCGGCGAATACCGCACCAAGAGCGAGGCTCGCGCCGAACTGGGGTCCTCAACCATCATCAGCGATGACGACTGGTACGACTACGTCAAACTCATCGCGCGTTTTTTGGTTTGCAGCGGCTACAAGGGCATGCTGGTGCTCATCGACGAGCTTGTGAATCTGTATAAGATTCCCAATGCCATCACGCGCCAGTACAACTACGAGAAGATCCTGACCATGTACAACGACACACTTCAGGGCAAGGCGCAGTACCTGGGCATGATCATGGGCGGCACGCCAACCTCCATCGAAGACCGCCGCCGCGGCGTGTTCTCCTACGAGGCCCTGCGCAGCCGACTCGCTCAGGGTCGCTTTGCGCGCGAGGACCTTAAGGACATGCTCGCGCCCATCATCCGTCTGCAGCCACTCACCTACGAGGAGTTGCTGGTGCTGATCGAAAAACTCATGCAAATTCACGCCGGCTACTTTGGCTGGACGCCCACACTTACCGAGAACGACTTGGTGGATTTCCTCAAGATCGAGTTTGGCCGCGTGGGGGCCGACACGCATCTGACGCCCCGCGAGGTCATCCGCGACTTTATCGAGCTGCTCGATATCCTGTGTCAAAACCCCGATGCTAACGTGGCCGAGTTGCTGCAAAGCGTCGGCGGCGACGCGCTGGCGCCGGCAGCAGCAACAGGCGACACCGGCACCGCAAGCGGCGACCGCAACTTCGCCGAATTCACCATCTAACCTGCCAAAAAGGGACAGGTTTATTTTGGCAGGTTTTATCTGGGCAAACGTTGAAGCAGTCATACAGCAAGCCACTGCCCACCGCGTTGAGAGATTCGTTGTTGAGAGGAGGTCCCATGAACGCCTTTGACCGATATGCCCCGTTTATCCAGGATTTCATTTACTCTCACGATTGGGAGAGTCTGCGCTCCATTCAGGTTGCGGCGGCAGACGCCATCTTTAACACGCAAGATAATGTGCTCCTGACGGCATCCACGGCATCCGGCAAAACCGAAGCGGCCTTCTTTCCCATCCTGACCGAGTTTTGGGAGAACCCGCCCGCGAGCGTGGGCGCCCTCTACATTGGCCCTCTCAAGGCACTCATCAATGATCAGTTCGTCCGTCTCAATGACCTGTGCGAAGAAGCCGACATCCCCGTCTGGCACTGGCATGGCGACGTCTCGCAATCGCACAAGGCAAAGCTCATCAAAAAGCCGAGCGGTATCCTACAGATTACGCCCGAATCACTCGAGGCACTCCTGATCCACAAGCACATGGCAATCCCGCGCATGTTCTGCGACCTGCGCTATGTGGTCATCGACGAGGTCCACTCGCTCATGCGCGGCGATCGAGGTGGGCAGACGCTCTGCCTTATTGAGCGCCTGTCGCGCATGGCAGGCGTGCGGCCCCGTCGCATTGGCCTTTCGGCCACCATCGGCGACCCCGAGCGCACGGGCGCTTTTCTCTCACAGGGAACGGGACGCGACTGCGTTATCCCCCGCTTTGAAGAACCGCGCCGCGTGTGGCGCATCTCCATGGAGCACTTCTACAACTCGGGTCCCCAGGCGCAGCAGCGAGGATTTGAGAGCACAGGTCCTCAAGAGGCCGAAGTGCTTGCGTGCGAGCGCATTGAGACGGCGGCGCCCGCGGCGCTGCCCGCCGGCGCCCAAGACATGCGTCACAGCGGACAGCCCACACAAGAGGAGTACCGCCAACGTCGTGAGCGGGCACGGGGCAAGGCTACCTCCAGGGATCGCCGCACTTCGTCGGCCCCCGAGGGCGAAGTCGACATCCCACAGGCACCCGAACAGGCATTACTCAACCCCACCGACACAGCACCAGACAACGCCGACCCCGGCATGGGCTATATCTTTGAGCACACGCGCGGCCGCAAATGCCTGGTCTTTGCCAACTCGCGCGAGGAGACAGAGGCCGTATGCTCCATGCTGCGCAGCTACTGCGAGAGCCGGCACGAGCCCGACCGTTTTCTCATCCATCACGGCAATCTTTCGGCATCGCTACGCGAGACGGCCGAGGAGCTCATGCGCGACGAGGAACAGGCACAGACGACCGTCACCACCTCTACGCTGGAACTCGGTATTGATATCGGCCGTCTGGAGCGTGCCTTCCAGATCGACGCGCCATTTACCGTCAGCTCCTTTTTGCAGCGAATGGGCCGCACGGGACGCCGCGACCTTCCACCCGAGATGTGGTTCGTTATGCGCGAGGAAGAGCCCGAGCCGCGCACGATGATGCCCGAGACCATTCCCTGGAAGCTCCTCCAGGGCATCGCGCTCGTACAACTCTATCGCGAGGAAAAGTGGGTCGAGCCGCCCGAGCTCGATCGACTCCCCTACAGTCTGCTCTATCACCAGACCATGTCGACCCTCGCCAGCACCGGAGAGCTCACGCCGGCCGAACTTGCCCAGCGCGTGCTCACGCTCAGCTATTTCCATCGCATCTCGGCCGATGACTATCGCGTGCTGCTGCGTCACCTCATTAAGATCGACCATATCCAGGTCACCGAGGGCGGTGGGCTCATTGTGGGCCTCGCGGGCGAACGCATCATTAACAACTTTAAGTTCTACGCCGTGTTCCAGGAAAACGAGGAGTTTACCGTTCGCAGCGAATCGGCCGAGCTGGGCACGATCGTCAATCCCCCACCGCCCGGTGAGCGCATCGCCATCGCCGGACACTGCTGGATTGTCGAGGAAGTGGACTGGAAGCGTCATACCGTCTTTGCCACGCAGGTCAAGGGCCGTGTGCCGGCCTACTTTGGCGACTGTCCCGGCGACATCAATACACACGTACTCGAGCGCATGCGCAAGGCGCTCAACGAGCACGCGGCATATCCGTACCTCATGGGCAACGCACGGGCACGCCTTGCACAGGCTCGTCATACCGCCGAGATTTCGGGCGCGGGAACTAAGCCGCTCATCAACCTGGGTGGCGACACCTGGGTGCTCTTCCCCTGGTTGGGCAGCTACGCCTTCCTAGCGCTCGAGCGCATGCTTAAAATCAAATGCGCCGCTGAGCTGGGCCTTCGCGGACTCGACCCGTCCCGCCCGTACTTTATGCAGTTTAAGATGAAGGCCGACGAGGAGACGTTCTTTGCGGTGCTCGCCGCCGAGGCCGAGAAGGACTTCGACCCCATCGAGCTCGTCTATCCCGGCGAGGTGCCTTATTTTGATCGCTACGACGAGTACGTTCCCGAGGAGCTCGTGCGCAAAGGCTTCGCCGAAGGCGTGCTCGACATCGAGGGCATGAGGCAGCGCGTCCGCAGCTGGCGCGACCACGCCTAAGACCAGTCTTTTTTGGGACGGGGAGACTTACTTGTCGTGAAGGACGGTGCCGAGGAAGTCAGCGTCGAAGGGCACGGCCTCGGCGAAGACATAGTCACCGTCGCTGGCGATGAGCAGGTAGTTTTCCTCGCCGCCGAACTCCGTATCGCCACATGGGATCACCCAGGCGTGGTCGAACACCTCGAGTGCCGTGGCAGCGCAATCACGCAGGAACGTCACATCGCTCCCCTCGTTTGCGCTCACGATATTGGCCGCGTAGATACCCCCGGGGTTCAGGCTGCCTCGCACCAAACGCAACGCCTCAACCGTCGCCAGCTCGCGTACGGGCTCGGCACCGCCAAAGCAATCGCTCACGACCACGTCGTAGCGACGATGGCCCACGCTCGTCACACCCAGATACGAGCGAGCCTCAGCGGTAATCACCCGCAAGCGGTCGCCCACCGCGCGCTCTAGCTCGTCCAGGTAGAACCAGCGGCGCGCCAGGCGCGTAATCTCTCCGTCATACTCGATAACGTCCATGCGCAAGCCCTCGTGCGACATCAGCGCGAACTTGGGATAGGCAAACCCACCGCCGCCCAGCATAAGCGTACGGTCGATACCGTGACCATAAGCGTCACGCATTACGTCCTCGGCCTCAAACACATCGTCAAATGCACGATAGTACGCAAAGACGGGCTCTGCCCAACGATCGCCAACATAGCTTGCGCTTTGGTAGACGCCGCCCTGCACGAGCACGCGAATCTCATCGCCGCCCTCATCGTGCACGCGTTTCACGCGCGCCAACCCATTGCGGGTTCGCGCAACCTGCAGACAGGCAGCATGAACAGCGACAGCGGCCGCACCAAGCGCCGCGGCTCCCAGGGCAACGCCGGCAACAACACCAGCAGAAACACTCGGCTTGTTCATCTAGAGCTCCTTTTGCAGATAAAGGCCATGGTCATAAAATCCAAGATGGCGATAGTACTCGCGTGTGCCAATCGCGCTGATCACGTTGATGTGCGTATACCCCGCATCCCGAGCAATCTGGCACGCACGCTCCACGAGCAGACGCCCCAGGCCGTGATGCTGAGCCGCCTGGCCCTGATCGCCCACACGTGCCGCCATACCATAAACGTGCACCTCGCGAATCATCGCCTCCTCCGGCCCCGTCGGCAGCTCGTCCGCGTGCGCGGCAACAAACGAACGGTCGGGCAGCGACAGGCGCAAAAAGCCGGCGATCTTGCCTTCGGGCGTCACCCACTGCAAAAAGCGTTCGCGCGTCACCGGCGTCTCGTACGCCACCTCCTCGTCAAGGATCAGCTCATCCAAGTCGGCACCCGCCGTGCTGATCTCGCGATAGCGAATCTCACGCACCGTCGCGCCTTCTCCACGAGCCGACAAGCGGTTCTCGACGAGCTGACGTAGGTTGGGCTTCTTGTTGCCCACCATGATGTCGTCGGAGCTAAAGTCGCGAATCATGCGACTGATGCGGCAGAACGCCGGCGTCACCACGATGTCGTCGGCCAACACATCGAGCAGCTCGTCCTCGGTATAGGGGCGCCACTCGCCACGCTCGTAACAGCCCACCAGACGCGAGCCCTCGATGAGCGCACACGGGTAGACTTTGACCTCGTCGGGCATAAAGGCCCCCTCGGTCATAAAGCGCTCGTAGTCGCGCTTGTCCCCCTCGGGTGTGGCGCCCAGCAAGTTGAGCATAAAATGCGCATGGATCTTAAAGCCAAACAGGCGCGCAAGCGAAAACGCCCGCTCAATCTGCGCCACCGAAATGCGACGCTCGTTGACATCGAGTAGATGCTGGTCAAGGCTTTGGATGCCCATCTGTATCTTGGTGCAGCCCAGGCGGCGGATGAGCATGAGGGCCTGCGGCGTTACAGCATCGGGGCGCGTCTCGATAACGAGCCCCACCACGCGATGCTTCGCCGTCTCGTTGATGCGCTGCTGGCGCTCGAGCTCCTCCATCGTTGCCGTCTGCCACTCGGTGACCTCGCCCCACGGCGTACCGGGGCCGTACAGACGACGCACCGCGCGGTTATAGCCGCCCACGGCAGCATCCACACGCTCCTGCTCGTCGGCAACGCCGGCAGCGAGCTTGGCCTCGTCTGTCGCAATGCCGGCAGCCCGATAGCACTCGCGGCGCTCTGTTACCACCGGCGGCAGGGCATCGGCGGGAGCGTCATCGAGCAGGCGCCCCGCCTCGGCACGGCTGATGCCCGGACGCGCCAACATGGGGTTTGCCGCCACGCCGGCGACGGCATCGTCATTGAGCGCACGGAAAAGCTCGGACATAAACCACGTCTGATACCCTTGCGGATAGTCGCTCCAGGTGCCACCGAGCACGATAAGCTCGATCTTGTCGGTCGCATGCCCCATCTGCGAAAGTGCGGTCAGGCGAGCGCTCACCTGCAAATACGGGTCAAAGCAGTTTTGCTCCGCACGGGCGCATGCCGGCTCGGCATGCAGATAGCTTTTGGGCATGCGCAGATCGTTGGGGCAAAACAGGCAATCGCCCGAACAGGGCCACGGCTTGGTGATGACGGTAATGGTCGCCACGCCCGAAGCCGTGCGGCGCGGCTTCATGCGCAGCACCTGCAGCAGCTGACGCTCCAGCTCGGCATCGACATTCCATCCAGCCCAACGAGCCGGCTTCTCACGTTTAACCCGCTGGTAGAACGGCAGCAGACGGCGCTTGGCCAGATCTCGTTTGTCGGCACCCTCACGGCGCGCCTCGGCATGTATCAGTTTGACGAGCGCCTTGTCGTCCACGGTCTCACCGCGACGCAGAGCCTCGAGTATGTTCAAAATAATCTGTTCCATGCCCCCATTGTAAAGGCAAAGGCGCCGGAGCCAGTCACGGCCCCGGCGCCTCCATCAAAGAGCATGCCTATATGCACCGATCTCCGAAAACCGCATGTCACTCCGGATCGAACGACATGTCGCCCGAACCGACCTTAAAACGATACGTGGCAGACTTATCACCGTTGTCGAATTCAAGATTCAATATGGTCTCGCCATCGTAGCCAAGCGGAAGGAAATCGCTCTCGAAGTCACCGCTGCCCACGGTGAGGCTCGCCTTAAAGCCCGTAGAGTTCGGAACCGTTATCTCCACATCGCCCGAGTCCACGCTTACGTCCATCGACTTCGCGGGGGCCTGGTAGAGCTCGAACGTCACATCGCCCGAACCGACCTCAGCACTGAGCGCATCAGTCACGCTGCCCGTAAACTCTACATCTCCCGCACCCAGGAAAAGATCAAAACCATCACAGATGACACCGGCAATCTGCAGATCACCCGAGCCCACGTGCGCGTTGATCCCCTTCAGATGTTCGGCAACACGGCGCGGCAGCTCGACCGTAACTGAGCGATCGATTGCCTTACCGTCATCACTTCCAAACTGGGAAACCTTGAGCGTCGAGTCCTCGACGGATGCGATGTTTTGCGTCGCGGCCTTGGAGGTATCCATACCCTTGGCAACGCGTCCCCGCTCGATAACGCGAGCCTTGTTGCCATCAACAACCTTGACGTCCACCGTAGCCGCGGCGATATCGAAATCAAGGTAGCGGAACTCATCGGCATCAAAGGTCGCACTCGAAAGCTGCTGAGGTTGAGCGGAATATTTACCGCCATCGTTCATAAAATCGTCGTCGCCGACCACATCGTCCATGCCAAACAAGCCGGGTACAACATCGTCGAGATCCCACGGGCCATCAAAATGAATCAAAGTCCGCGAAATACCAAAGACAAGTCCGATGATAAGCACGAACGCTCCGATGCCAACGCCCAAGCGTACCTTGGATTCATGCGAAAGCTTCATCATTCATCACCCTCTTTGGCGATCGGGTCAGCGGTAGTCGCGGTAGCCACGCCAGCATCAACCGCAGCGGAAGCATCCTGCACCTGAGTCCTAGCCGTCACCGGTGCCGAACCAACCTGAATATCCCCGCGCGCCCAATCACCATCGAGTGCACGCGCCACCCAGTGATAGATGGGAATCGTAAAGAAGATCAGCGCGGCAAAGGGGCCGGCTCCAAACGGGAACATCAGCAAAAAGAACAGCAGCCAACACACAGCCCAATACGGGAACGACTGGAACGGGCCCTTCACCGGAGTCGAGCCAGCTGCGCCGCCACTCGTCACCTGCGCCGTAGCGGCATTGGCGGCCTGCGCACTCCAGCTTGCCGCTTGCGCCGCCTTGGCCGCAGCATCACTCGCCTGCGTTGCCGCCTCGGTAGCGCGTGCCGCCGCCTCGTGGGTACGGGCACGCTCCGCCGCCTCGGCCTCGCGCTGGCGGGCGCGGTCCTCATTCTCAAACTCGATATCGTCCTCGATCTCGTCGCTCGGATTGAGCAGCTCGTCCAGGCTCACACCATAGAGCTTGGCGAGCGAGATCAGGTTCTCGGTATCAGGCGAGCTCTCCGCACGCTCCCATTTACTGACCGCCTGGCGCGACAGCCCCAGCTTTCGCGCCAGCCCTTCTTGGCTAAAGCCTTTGCTGCGGCGAAGGTCGGCAAGCCGCTGTGCAGTTTCTACATTCATGGTTCCTCCTATGTGATGCCAGCCGTGCCGCCGGACCGTTTTTGTTCTTAAGGCGCCTTGCACAGTTAAAAATCTATCCGCCACCGCCAAAAGCATGCCACCTATTCTAGTGAGATTTTTGACAACCGGCGGTTGCGGGCACATATGAGCTGCGGAAATGTGTCCAAACAAAGCAATGACCCGCGGCTCAGTTGTCCCCGTTGCGGCGTTAACGGTAGTATGGTCGTACTGTTTATTCCGCACCGCCATCGGAGGGAGTTCCGCGCCGTGAACCGCGATTTCGCATCATCGCTCATCCAGCTCAACAATACGTTCTATCGCGAGCACTCCGCTTCCTTTTCCGATACGCGCCAAGCCCCGTGGCCCGGCTGGGTGCGCACCATGGACATCGCGCTTGGGCAGCTCGATGTGGCCACGATCGAGCATCCCGTCCGCGTCTTCGACCTTGCCTGCGGCAATATGCGATTCGAGAACTTTGCCGCCGGCGGGGCACTTGTCGCCAAGGGCGTCGACGGCG
>UROC01000057.1 GCA_900549345.1 uncultured Collinsella sp. | reverse complement strand
GTTTTTACCGACAATGCCAATGCGGTCGCCCTCGCCCACGCCGAGCGTCACGCTATCGAAAATATGCTTGGTGGGAAACTCTAGGCTGATGGAATCGCATCCCAAAAGAATCGCCATATGCCCTGCTCCTTCGTAGAAATTCAACGTTGTCCATGATAGCAGCGAGCCCCACCCCAAACCACCACGAAGGTGCCTGTCCCCTTTGTGGTGGTCGTTTCGGTCGCAGAGCAAAAAGGCGGGCCATCTCGCAAAAGAGATGACCCGCCTCTCCAATCAGTCCCGCGACAACCGTGGCCGCCGCGGGCCTCAAGCATGTCCCGGACTAGGAGAACATACCGGTGAGGTAATCATTCAGCCGCTTATCCTTGGGCCGTTGGAAAATCTCGTCGGTCTCGTCGTACTCGACCATATCGCCCATGTAGAAGAACGCCGTGCGGTTGGACACGCGCGACGCCTGCTCCATGTTGTGCGTCACGATGACGATGGCACGGTCGGCAACGATCGACGACATCAGGCCCTCGATCGCCAACGTCGAGATGGGGTCGAGCGCCGAGCAGGGCTCGTCGAACAGGATCACGTCGGGGTTGAGCGCCAGCGTGCGCGCAATGCACAGACGCTGCTGCTGACCGCCCGAAAGCGCGTAGGCGCTCTTGTCGAGCTTGTCTTTGACCTCGTCCCACAGCGCGGCACCGCGCAGACTTTCCTCGACCATGCGGTCGAGCTCGTCACGGTCGGTGATGCCGTGGCGCTTGGGCGCAAAGGTGATGTTGTCGCGAATGGACTTGCGGAAGGGGTTGGGCTGCTGGAACACCATGCCGATGGAGCGACGCAGCTCGTACGTGTTCTCGGTCTTGGTGTTCACGTTGCGCCCGCGGTAGTTGATCTCGCCCTCCACGCGACAGCGGCGAATCTCGCGATTCATCAGGTTGAGGCTACGCAAGAAGGTCGACTTGCCGCAGCCCGAAGGCCCGATGAGCGCCGTGATCTCACCCTTGTGGAAGTCGAGCGACGTATTGTGCAGCGCATGGTGGTCGCCATAGTACACGTTGACGTCCTTGGCGGAGAGCACGACCTCGTCGCTCACGGCCTTGCCGCTCACGCGCACGCGCCTCTCGCTCTCCCCCACGCTCGACAGAAAGTCCTGGGTCTCGGACGTGGCCGCCTCGGTTGCGGGCGTTGCATTCATCTCGCTCATTCGGCCGTCATCTTCCTTGCCAGTTGCTTGCCCACGATACGGGCGATTACGTTAAACAGCAGCACGCAGATCATCAGCAGTGCCGCGGTGCCCCAGACGATCTGCTGGGCCTCGGGGCTGCCCTCGCCATAGATCTTGTAGATGCGCACGGCCAGCGACTCGCCGGGACGGAACACGTTCCAGGCGCAGGTGGGGCTCGACAGGTTAAAGCTCAAGAAGTTCAGACGAACCGGCGAGCTCATGCCCGAGGTAAAGAGCAGCGCCGCGGCCTCGCCAAACACGCGGCCGGCCGAAAGCACGATGCCGGTCACGATGGCGGGCATGGCCTCGGGAATCAGGATGTGCAGTGTGGCCTCCCAGCGAGTGAGGCCCATGGCCAGGCACGCATCGCGCTGGGCCTGCGGCACGTCCTCGAGCGCCTGCTGAATCACGCGCACCAGGATGGGGATGTTGAACATGGTGAGCGCGACGGCGCCGGAGATGATGGAGTACTTCCAGCCCAGCTGCACCGAGAACACCAGAAAGCCGAACATGCCGACGACGATGGAAGGCAACGAGGACAAGGTCTCGATAGCGGTGGAGGCGATGTCGCGGATAGGGCCGTTCGGCGCGTACTCAACCAGGAAGACCGCTCCGCCCAGGCTGATGGGCACCGAGATGACTAGAGTGATCAGCAGCAGGTAGAACGAGTCGAACAGCTGGTAGAGCACGCCGCCCTGGGTTCCGTTGGCGCGCGCAGGCTGCGTGAGGAAGCCCGGCTGGAACAGCGTCGAGATGCCCTCGAACAGGATGTAGGCCACCATGGAGACGACGATGAGCATGACGATGGCGACGATCGCCGTCAGCACGCCCGTGGCGATGCGGTCCTGCCTTTGGACACGCCCGAGTCTCGCCTCGTCGATATGGATGCGCGTGCTAGCCACGAGCCTTCGCCCCCTTGCGGCCAATGAGATGGATGATCAGGATAAAGATGAGGCTCATGCCCATCAGCAGAAGACCGAGCGCCCACAGGACGTCGTCCTGGGCCGAGCCCTCGGCATAGACCGCCATGGACGTGGTGAGCGTGGTGGTGATGGTGGAGGCCGGCGACAGCAGCGACGTCGGCATGGCCTCGATACCGCCGATAACCATGCGCACGGCGAGCGTCTCGCCAAAGGCGCGGGTCATGCCAAGGATGACCGCGGTCATGAGCGAGGACATGGCGCTCTTGAGCACCACGTGCCAGATGGTCTGCCAGCGGGTGTAGCCCAGCGCGAGCGAACCCTGACGGTAGCTGTCGGGCACGGCACGCAGGCCATCGACCGAAAGCGTGGTCATGGTCGGCAGGATCATGACGGCCAGCACGATGGCGCCGGGCAAGATGCCCAGGCCTGTGCTCACGTGGAAAACGCTCTTCATAAGGCCGACGACCACGTGAAAACCGATCAGGCCAAAGACGACCGAGGGAATGCCGGTCAAAAGCTCAATAAGCGGCTGAAAGACCTTGGAGCCAAACTTAGGCTGGATCTCGACCGCAAAGATGGCAGAGCCGATGGCGATGGGCAGCGCGATAAGCGTGGAGAGCACCATGACCGCAAACGAGGTGACGATCAGGGGCAGGGCGCCGGTATAGGGCAGGCCGTTTTCGGCCGTGTTGGCCAGGTCCCACTTGGTACCGGTAAAAAACTCGACGACCGAGACGCCGTCCTTGAGAAAAGCCGAGAGGCCCTTTTGGGCGACCATAAAGATGAGCGCGGCAACGACAAGCGTCACGAGCGCTACGCACGCGCCCGTGACGCCCAGGCCCACGTTCTCAAGCTCGCGCTTTGGCAGCTGTTTTGCCATTGCAAACCTTTCCGGGGCGATTGCTTATTTAGCAGAGACCTTACCGCTGGCGTCCTTGACGACCTTCATGGCAGAGACGGGGATAAAGCCCTGCTCCTCGACGAGTTTGCCCTGGACGTCGTCGGAAAGCATGAACTCCAGGAAGGCCTTGGTGGCCTCGTCGGCGTCCTTCGCGCAGTACATGTGCTCGGTAGCCCAGATCTTGAAGGAGTCGTCGGTGACGTTTGCGCTCTTGGGCTCCACGCCCTCGACCTTGATGGCGTTGAACTTGGAGTCGTCGAAGTGCGAGAAGTCGAGGTAGGAGATGGCATTGTCGGTGCTGCCCATCTGAGTCTGGACGTCGCCGGACTTATCGAGCTCGGCGTCGCCCTTAAAGTCGACGGCCTCGTCGCCAAAGACGGCGGCCTCGAAGGTGGCGCGGGTGCCGGAGCCTGCCTTGCGGTTGAGGACGACGATCTTGGCGTCGTCGCCGCCGACCTCCTTCCAGTTGGTGATCTGGCCGGAGAAGATGCCCTTGAGCTGCTCGAGGGACAGGTCATCGACCTTGACGTTCTTGGAGACGACAGGGCCCATGCCCACGACGGCGACCTCGTGATCGACGAGGTTCTTGACCTGATCGGCCTCGAGCTTGGTCTCGGCGAAGACGTCGGAGTTACCGATAGTAACGGTGCCGGCGGCAACAGCGGTCAGGCCCTTGCCCGAACCGTTGCCCGAACCGGAGATGGAGACGTCCGGGTTGGCATCCATAAACTTCTCGGCAGCAGCCTCGACGAGAGCCTGGAACGAGGAGGCGCCGTCGTAGGTCACCTCGCCGGAGACGGACTCGGCAGCAGCGGCGCTACCCTCAGCAGCGGTGTTGGCGGCGTTGGAGCCGCCGCAGCCAACGAGGCCGAGACCGACGATGCCGGCAAGACCACCAGCGAGGCCGAGGAACTGACGACGAGAATAAGCCTGATCGAGCATGATCTTCCTTTCATACATGCGACTCGCGGGCACCCTGCCCGCTTTGCTGTTTGGAAAGATACGGCCTCGACCGGGCAGCGCCCGCGCCAACTGCTGTTTCTTACGGGCATTTGATAGACCCTTACCGCAAGCTCTGCCCAGCCTTTACAAACGGATAACAAACCCGCCACCAAGCATGACCCGCCTTTTACACCAATAAAAACAAAGTTGCGGTGAAATAGTTCCTGCTTGGCCATCAAATGGCCCATTCTAGGAACTATTCCACCGCAACTTAGATTGGGAAACCGCGAAACCTTAAAGCTCTAATTCATTCAAACGGAGGATCGCAACAATATAAATCTTGAGTGCTTGCTTGAGCTGCTCTTCGTTGGCGCACTCGTTGGGACCGTGCATCTGGCCGCCCCACTCGGGCAGCTCAAGGCCGGTCTCCTCGGGGCCAAACGAGACGGCGCGGGCAAAGTTGCGCGCGTACGTGCCGCCGCCCATGGCAAAGGGTTCGGCATGTTTACCGGTGAACTCGTTATAGGTATCGATGAGCGCCCTCACGGCCGGATCGTCGGCAGACACCGAGAACGGCACCTTCGCGCGACCCAGCTGGCACGTCACGCCAAAACGGCCCACGAGCGGCTCGAGCTGCTCGCGGATAGTATCGGCACTCGTGCTGTCGGGGAAGCGCACGTCGATGACCTGCTCAATGTGGCCATCCACCACGCGGATGACGCCGGGGTTGCACGTGAGCGGGCCAAACGCCGCGTTCGTCGCATCGATTCCCAAGCCGCGACCATAGGCATCCGCGTGCACAAAGGCCAAGAATTTGACGAACTCGTGCTCGGCAGGCGTCAGCAAGCGCTCGTCACGGGCGCCAAACGTGTCCTCGGCCTCGCGCAGATACGCCACGATCAGACCGACGGCATTGATAGTGCCCTCGGGCATTGAAGCATGGCCACCAATACCGTGGGCGAAAATCTGCGCATGCCCGTTATCGAGTGCTGTGATCTCCAGGCGGTCAGCGTTCTCGACCGGGGCAGGCAGCTCATCGGCGGCAATCGCAAGCTCGCAAATAGACTGCGACGGAATGGCGTTGCTCGCCTCGGCACCACTCCACGACACGATGCGCCCGCCGTCGATCTTGGAGCTCACAAACGTCGCCCCAAACTGACCCTTCTCGGCATTGCAGACCGGGAACTCGGCATCGGGCGTAAACAGAAAGTCGGGGTTCGCGTGGTTCTCCAGATAATGGTGAACGTCGGACATGCCCACTTCCTCATCGCAGCCCAGCAGCGCGCGGAAGGTGTAGCGTGGGGTAATACCGTGCTTGAGCAGATAGGCACCGGCGTAGAGTGACAGCACGGCAGGACCCTTGTCGTCGATAACGCCGCGGCCAAGCAGCCAGCCCTCGCGACGCTCCATCGCAAACGGGTCGGTGTTCCAGCCGGGGCCGGCGGGCACCACGTCCACATGGCAAATGGTCGCGAGCTGCTTGTCGCCGCGGCCCGGGATATCGGCAATGCCCACATAGCCCTCGTCGTCGCTCGTCTGGTAGCCGAGCTTTTGCGCAATGCCGAGCGCGCAATCGAGCGCGTCACGGACCGGGCGGCCAAACGGCGCGCCGGGCTCCGCATCGGCAGAAACTGCCACGGACGGATAACTCACCAGCTGCTCAATATCGGCGACTACATCCTCCCAGACCTCGTCGACATACTCAGCGACGCTCTGCTCCACCTGATTCATGGACGACCTCCTTACCAATGAGCGGCGAGCGTGCCCGCCCCTCACATCACATACTTATATAGCGAAAAGTTTAGCAAGCTCGGCCACCGAGTGCACCACCGCATCGGCGCCCGCGGCCTCATGCTCACCCGGCGCCGCTGCGCCCGAATAGATGCCGACGCACGGCACGCCCATCGCGTGCGCGCCCTCCACATCGTTAAAACGGTCGCCAATCATCACGGCCTCGTCGGCAGTCGCGCCAAGCGCCGCCAGGGCGTCGCGGACCGAATCGGCCTTGGTCTCGCGTCCCTGAGGCGGATTCATGCCAACCACGGCTTCGAACTGGCAAAGCCCCAGCTCATGCACCATGTCAATACACTTCGCCTCCATGCGAGACGTCGCCACGGCCATACGCTTGCCCTGGGCGGCCAGCCCGTCGAGCAGCTCGGGGATCCCATCGAACACTGGGTACTCTTCCGGTCCTAGCTCGTCAAAAAAGGCACGGTACTCGTCGGCCACCACGAGAGCCTCCTCGCGCGTAAAGCCGTAAAAGTCGTGGAAGCTCTTCCACAGCGGAGGCCCGATCATGCGGCGCAGGTCACCCATCCGCGCCTCCGAAAACCCGCGCGCAGCCAGCGTCTTGCGCGTCGAGGTCATCACTGCCCGACCCGTATCGGCCACCGTGCCGTCAAAATCGAACAGCACAACCGGCCGCTCGCAAAGTTGCAATGCCGCCATCGGCACCCCTCTTCCCCAGTTGATGATTTCCACACCACCGCTTCAAACTGTTGACTATTCAACAATTGAACCTAGCAATGTAGAGCAACTCCACTATACTTGTCGCACTTTGCTTTCAGAAGGCGGCGCTGCCGCGCCCCAACGAAAGGTGCAATTATGTCTTTTGCCATCATAACCGACTCCACGTCGGACATCTCCCCCGCCCGCGCCCAAGAGCTCGGCATTTACGTGATTCCGCTGCATGTGATTATCGAGGGCGAGGACCTGCTCGACCAGGTGCAGATTACCGCCGAGGAATACGTCACCCGCATGGCCGGCGCCGAGCAGTTGCCGCACACCTCGCAGCCGAGCGCCGGCGAGTTCAAGGCACTCTTTGACCGCATGCGCGCCGATGGCCACGATAACGCCATCTTCATCTCGCTGTGCAGCGAGTGGTCCGCCTGCTATTCCAACGCATGTCTGGTCGCCGAGACCCACGAGCTCGACGTGCGCTGCATCGATTCGCGCACAGGCTCGGGTGCCGAGGGCCTGCTGGTGGAGTACGCGCTCGCCATGCGCGAGGACGGTCGCAGCCTGGACGAGACCGAGGCGCAGATCCGCGCGACGCTACCCGACGCACACCTGCTGCTGATTCCTCGCACGCTCGAGAACCTGGTCAAAAACGGCCGCGCCCCCAAGCTCGCCGGCCAGCTGACGCAGATGCTCAACATTCGCCTGGCCGTTTCGCCGGAGTGGAAATCGGGCGAGATCAAGGCCATCAAAAAGGGCCGCGGTGCCAAGCGCATCGTTGCGAACACCATGGCCGATTGCCTCGCATTTTTGGCGGAGCATCCGGGCTCAAGCGTGCGCGTGCTCACGACCGGCGCCGCCGAGGAGCAGGAGCTCGTCAGCCAGGCGCTCGCGGGCCAGGACTACGCCGATGCCGGCACCGGCCCCATCGGCTGCACCATCGCCACCCACGTAGGCGTCGACGCCATCGCCATCAGCTACTGCCCCCGCTACCAACCTGCCAATTAGGGACAGGTTTATTTTGGCAGGTTTTATCTGGGCAAACGTTAAACGGTAACAAGGCTTGCCTGGCAAGATCGGACATGCCAAAGCCGTCGAACAACCGAAGTACACCCAGCCACAACAAAGCCATCACGCCGACGCGCCGCAACTCAAGGCGCGCCGGCGTCTTTTTAGGAGTCGCGGCGGAAAAGGGGCCGTTTTAGCCAAAAGGCCGCGAAACGCTTCCCATTACGCCGCAACTTCATTGCCGCCCAACCAGCCAATCGAGAAATTGGCGGCGATCGATGCTTTGTCCAACCCCCTTGCGATACCCTCTGGGCAAAAAATGGCAAATATGAGTACTGTTACCAGTTTAGTAACAGCGCAATCTGGCTGAATTTGCCATCTTCTGTCAATTCCGAGCGTCATAAAGTCCCGAATCGTCATATTTAGAGGGTTGATTCTATCCAATCCGAATCGATTGGTCTTAAATACTTTCCAGATGATATGTTACTGCTCAAACCACAGTACTCATATTTACCATTTTTTGCCCACAGGGTCTATTCGAGGATAGTTTCCTGCGCCTCCAGCCCACCTCATGGCCGCCAAAACCCATTCAGCAACAGCTACCGCACATTTTGACACCAGCCAAACACCACTCACGGAGGTGTACTCCGCTATCGCCGAACCAAAATCAGAGTCGAGTCCCTTAAAAATCAAAATAACGTACCCTCATTTCAATGAACTCCGACAAGAACGGCATTTACATGAGCACCGTCACGCATCAATACGCCCTCATCGGGGGCACGCTATTCCAATTCAAGAAAACCGTCGCCCATGTATCGGAGCCGCACAGCCAAATCGTCATCTGCGGCAACGGTCCAGACATCCGTTACGCAACACTGGAAGAATGGGAGAAAGCTGGCGAATCTTTCGATAGACGGGCACAGGTCGAGGGAATCGTCACCAGTGCGAGCACAGCGCGCGACAAATTGGAACTCTTTCGCAATCTCTTTACTGGCCGCAAAGATGTTTACGCTCATGGGTACCGCAGAAAAGACGGGGGAATCGGCTATACACCAGCCTGCGCAAATGAGTGGAAGGCAGGCATTTGCCCCAAACTAAATCGTCAGAAAACCAAATGCGCGGAATGCGGCAACCGCATCTTCCCCGAGCTGAGCGATGCCACGATCATCGCCCATTTCAAAGGCAACGACGACAGGCTCCGAGACGTCATAGGTCAATACGTTCTCGATAGTGACAGCAACACAAAAGTCCTGGTCATCGACTTTGACGGATCCGATTGGAAAGAAGCGACAAACGCCATTCGGCTTGTCGCAAAAAACCATGGAATCGATGCTGCAGTCGAGCGATCGAGATCAGGTAACGGCGCACATGTCTGGTTTTTCTTCCTAGAGCTCACCAGCGCAAAGATCGCACGAGAATTTGGAAGCAGCCTTATCACCGAAGCGGCGGCGCTCAACAAGACAATCACCTTTGAAGCTTTTGACCGGATGCTGCCCGCGCAGTCCACCATTCCTGAGGGCGGCTTCGGAAATCTCATAGCACTGCCTTTTCAAGGAAAAGCGCAGCGAAAAGGGAACAGTGTATTTGTTGACGAGCAATTTGAGCCCTTTCCCGATCAATGGCTTTACCTTTCGCAAATTCAGCTGATTCCACATGCAACGGTGCAAAATCTGATCGAAAGCATCGACAATAAACCGCATGGAATATCAGCTGCAGTGGCGGGAAACACCGCCGCGCCACATTCTCAGAGGCCGCGAAAGCGGCTTCCGCTCGCGCCGCAGGACTTCCCGTCATCGCTACCCGTCACGCAAGCCGATATGCTCTACATAACCGAAAAATCTCTGAGCCCGGCCGCCCAGATGGAGGTTCGCAGGCTTGCAACATTTGCCAACCCGGAATTCTTCCGTGCCCAATCAATGCACCAATCGGTATTCGGCAAACCGCGGTACATAGACCTCAGCGAACTTAGAGATGGCTGCGTTGCGATTCCCAGAGGCTGTAAAGCACAACTCGAGCGGCTGCTTCAAGAAGCCGGCGCTTCTGCTCACTATTCAGACAAGCGCATGTCGGGCAATCCAATTGTGATGACATTTAAAGGGGCTCTTCGCCCTGAACAGCAAATTGCCGCCGAACAGATGCTCAACTGTGAAGACGGGATCATGTCCGCGCCGACGGGTTTCGGGAAAACCGTCATTGGAGCCTATCTTATTGCTGCCATCGGTCTTCCAACGCTTGTCATCGTTCCCAAGACTGCGCTCATTGCCCAATGGAAATCCCAGCTCGAACGGTTTATCGACATTACGGATAACAGAAAGCCAGGTCGAACCCCAAAAGGACGAATCAGTAAAAGGCAGCCTCCGCTCATTGGCCAAATCGGAGGAGGCAAAACCGCCATAAGCCATCTCATCGACATTGCTTCATTCCAGTCTTTGTCCAGCAAGGACCCCCAGACCGGAGAACCAATAGCCAAGGAGTTCGTTCGTGATTACGGCCTCATCATCTGTGATGAATGTCACCATGCAGCCGCACCACAGCTTGAGCTCGTCCTCAAGTCCGCTCCAGCCAAATATGTATACGGCCTTTCCGCGACGCCCGAACGCTCGGACGGACTCACGCGAGCACTCTCAATGCTCTGCGGCCCGCTTCGCCATGTCATTGATCCAAAAACGCAAGCAATCCAACAGGGAATTCAGCGCGTTGTTAGGCCGCGTTTTACCGGAGTTCGACTACCCGCCTACGAACCAGGGGCGTCCTTTAATCAAGTTCTCGATCTCCTGTGTGCGCACACAGCGAGAAACGAAGCGATTGTCGACGATGCCCTCGAGACCGCGTCAAACGGTCGACATCCGCTTGTGCTATCCAAAAGGAAAAAACATGCCGAAGAGCTATGTAGGCTGCTTCAAAGCCGCGGACACGAACCTATACTCCTAACCGGAGAAATCGACGCCAAAGAAAGAAAGGCAATACTGAACAGCCTTCCCGGCTTCGAGCATGAGCATCGAATTATCATCGCAACCGAAAGCCTTCTGAGCGAGGGTTTCGACCTGTCTTACCTTGACACTCTGCTCATTGCCACACCGATATCTTGGGACGGCAGCATAACGCAGCAGGCAGGCAGACTACATAGAAGTCACGAGGGCAAGCAGCGGGTTGAGATATTCGACTATGTTGATTTGTCGATACCCATGCTCGCGCGTATGTACCAGAAGAGACTCAAGACCTACGCAAAGCTAGGGTATGAAGTCTTTGCAGCAAATGACAACAAACGGGCCGATCAAAACATCCTCGTTAGGCCGGCAAGGGCCGTGGAGGCCTTAGCGGATGACATCGCGCGCGCAACGAAAAGCATTTTTATTGCCGCGCCCTACGCATCCGCTGCATGCCTCGCAAAGCTCGCTGCCGTACTCACAGGCGCCGCCGCCCGTGGGATTGCCCTTGAGATTTTAATTGCCTCGACTCCGCACAATGACGTGAAAGCGATTTTTACCGAGATAAACGTCGACTATTCCATCAAAGACGAAGGGCGCCTGTGCGCGTCAGTAATTGACGAGGAAACCGTCTGGTACGGAACCATTCCATTACTGGCCTTTCCTAAGAAAGAGGACTGCAGCATCCGTTTCAAAAGCAGCGAAGTTGCAGCCGAGCTTTTAAGCGAAATCCAGCGAAGAGGAGAACCGGAGGTCGCAGCCACGAACGGGACGTCTCCAACAGTTACGGTGGAATAGGGGCCGTTTTTGGCCAATCGGCCGCGAATCAATCCCTATCCCCTGCGAATCATAAGCGAGCAATCAGCCCTGCGGGCCCTGAAACAGCTCCTCATGCGAGCCCATTCTGACCAGTCGGATCACAGGATTAGTCTTATACGGCAAGTAGAGCACGACCACATCGACCAAGCCATCGGATAGATGGAAATCGATGTGGCCGTTGTAGTTTCCGCCCGGGTTTGAAAGCTCATGGGCGCCATATTCCGCGGAAAGCGAGCCGCGAGCTGCAAGCTCTGCGACCGCCGCCCTAAACTCGGTTTTTAACTGCGGATGCATGCGCATCGTTCGTTTGTAGTCCGCCTTAAATTGAGCCTCGACTTTAATCTCGAACATCGCTAGTCCTCATCGAGGAATGACATAAGCTCATCAGCGTTGTTGAATGACGGACTATCGTCCAGCAAAATCCCCAACTCATGAGCCTCGGCAATCACCATGGAACGCCTCGTTGCCTCATTGGGAACTTCGGATCGACCAACAATCTCAAAAGGAATCTTTCGCTGATTTACAAGCTGACGAACAGCAAGGTTGAGATACGAATTGAGACTCAGGCCAACCGAATCCAAGAACTCAGTCGCCTGTTCCTTGAGCCCCTCTTCGATGCGAACCGTCGTAGGCTTAACTGTTGCTGCAGGCATTTGCGACCTCCTCGCTCTCGTCTTTTGCATCAGTATACCCAATATGCATGGCAATGTGATGTTAGATAGCATCAGATTGCCATGCATATTCATGTCGCGTGGACACGAATGCTCTACGTCAGTCCGCTCAGGGCGATGTCGACGGCCTCGTTGAGGTCGTCGGTGATGTGGACGAGGTCTGGATCGAGTGGGCTGATCATGCCGGCATCCATCACCGGACCGTTGAGCCAGTCGAACAGGCCCTGCCAGTACTCGGTGCCCACCAAAACGAGGGGCATGCGCTTAACCTTGTGCGTCTGCACCAGCGTAAGCACCTCGAACATCTCGTCGAGCGTACCAAAACCACCGGGAAACACGATGGCGCCCGAGCTGTATTTGACGAACATGGTCTTGCGCACAAAGAAGTAACGGAAGTCCATGCCAAGGTTCACGTATTTGTTGAGCCCCTGCTCGTGCGGCAGCTCAATGCCCAAACCAACCGACTTGCCGTTGACACTCGCCGCTCCCCTGTTGGCCGCTTCCATGATGCCGGGGCCGCCACCGGTGATGACCGCCACGCCGCGCTGGGCAATCTTGCGCCCGACGGTACGTGCCGCCTTGTAGAGCGGATCGGTCTTGGGCGTACGGGCACTGCCGAAGATGGTCACTGCAGGACCAAGCTCGGCAAGCGCGCCAAAGCCATCGACAAACTCTGCCTGGATGCGCAGCACGCGCCAGGGGTCGGCGTGCAGCCAGTCGGTCGAGCCCTCGGGCGCCAGCAGGTTGGCGTAGGTGTTGTCCTTAGGAATCATGGGGCC
>UROC01000056.1 GCA_900549345.1 uncultured Collinsella sp. | reverse complement strand
GGAGCACAACGCGCATCCCGACTACAAGTACCAGATGGACGAGCCCACCTGCACGCACGACGGCGTGAACCCCAGCTGCGGCGACGAGCTGACGCTGTCGCTGCGCCTGAGAGGCGATCGTATAGAGGAGGCCGCCTTCACCGGCCACGGCTGCGCCGTGAGCCAGGCGGCGGCCGACATGATGGCCGACCTCGTCACCGGCGAGACCGTGGGCGAAGCGCGCCGCTTAAGCGGCCTCTACCTCGACATGATCAAGGGACGCCCGCTCACCGACGAGGAGCGCGCCTACTACCAGGATCAGGTCGACCAGATCAACGAGACATTCATCCAGACCGTGGCCGAGGGTCGCGACATCGGTACCGTCGTATTCCCCAACGCGCAAGTAAAGGTCTTCCTGACCGCTGACCCGCGCGAGCGCGCCCGTCGCCGCGTGCTGCAGCGCCACCAGAACGACGCCCAGACGCTCACCACCGAGCAGCTCGAGGCCGAGGTCGACGAGACCCTCGACGCCCTCAAGCAGCGCGATAAACTCGACAGCAGCCGCGAGGTGGCGCCGCTCGTGCCCGCCGAGGACGCCGTGCACGTCGACTCCACCGCCCACACCATCGACGAGGTCGTCTCGATAATCGAGGACCTCATCAACCAAAGGAGGTAGGCCATGCGCCTGTTTAAGCAGACGCCCGAGGATTATTACAACGCTCCCTATGCCGAGTTCCCGGCGCTCATCCGCGGCACCGTCGTCGTAGTCATGGCCATCCTTTGGGCCTTCTCCAAGCTCATGTGGCGTTGGAAGGTCGAGGACGCTGACCTGCTGTTTGAGCGCCAGGACGGACGCGGCAGCGTGGTCATCTGCAACCACACCTCGATGGCCGAGCTCTTGGCCGTGGAGACGGCGCTGTTCTTTGGCGGGCGCCGCATCCGCCCCATCTTTAAGTCCGAGTTCGCCAAGAGCAAGATCGTACGCTGGGCCTTTAGCCGCGTGGGCGGCATTCCCGTGGAGCGCGGCACCGCCGACATGAAGTGCCTGCGCGCCGCCCAGCATGCGCTGCAGCGCGGCGAGGACGTCCTGATCTTCCCCGAGGGCACGCGCATCCGCTCGCGCGAGATCAAGCCCGAGGTCCATGGCGGTTTTGCGCTCATCGCTCAGATGGGCAAGGCGCCCGTCAACCCACTTGCCATCTGTGGCTGGTCCGACATCACGCCCGCGGGCAAAAAGCTCATGCGTCCCAAGAAGTGCTGGATTCGTGCCGGCAAGGCCGTCTCGCTTTCGGACGCGCCGGCCGGGCTTAAGCGTACGGAGCGCCTGGCCTGGTTTGAGTCCGAGGCCATGAACCGCGTCTACGCCATGCGAGACGAGCTGTGCGCCGAGCATCCGGGCAGGTTCTAGCCATGAGCGAGAACGTGACGAACACTGCCGTGACCGCGTCCGACCAAGCCACCGCGCCTACCATCGAGATCGCCGCCCACGCCGGCACTTGCTACGGCGTACAGCGTGCGCTCGATATGGCGCTGGCCGCTGCGCCGCAGGCAGGGGAGTGCACTCAGGTCCATACCTTGGGTCCGCTCATCCATAACCCCATCGTGGTACGCGAGCTCGCTCAGGCGGGCGTTGGCTTGGCCGAAACCCTGGATGACGCCGCAACCGGCACCGTGATCATCCGCGCCCACGGCGTGGTGCCGCAGGTGATCGATGCTGCCCGCAAGCGCGACCTTACCGTGGTCGACGCCACCTGCCCCTACGTGAAGAAGGTTCATGTGGCGGCCGAGCGCCTGGTGCGAGAAGGCTACCGCATGATCGTCGTGGGCGAGCCGGGCCACCCAGAGGTCGAGGGTATTCTAGGCCACGCCGGCAATGACGCGCAGGTCGTGAGCTGTGCCGCCGACGCCGATGCCCTATCGCTCAAGGGCAAGGTGGGTCTGGTTGTGCAGACCACCCAGACCGCGCAGAACCTCGCCGAGGTCGTGGCCGCTATCACCCCGCGCGTGCAGGAGCTACGTGTGATCAACACCATCTGCGCCGCCACGAGTGAGCGTCAACAGGCAGCAGCCACACTTGCCAACCGCTGCGACTGCATGGTCGTGGTGGGCGGCAAGAACTCGGGCAACACCCGCCGCCTGGCGCAGATTTGCGCAGACGCCTGCGAGCGCACGTATCACATCGAGGAAGCTTCCGAGCTCCAGGCCGCGTGGTTTACCGACGCCCACCACATCGGCATCACTGCCGGAGCCTCCACCCCACAAGAACACATCGAACGCGCCGTCACGCGCATCAAGGAGCTTTGCCGCTAATCATGGACCAGACCGTACCCGCATACGCCGCCGAGGTGGCCGATTACGGGCGCAGCCGCGACCCCGAGCCGGGTGAGGGCGCGCTCGTAAAGAACGTGCGTCCCGAATCGCCCGCATGGGATGTGGGTATCGAGCCGGGCATGCGCGTGCTCACGGTTAACGGTGAGCAGCTTACCGACATGATTGTGTGGCTCTGGGAGGCCGACGATGATACCGTCGACCTCGAGGTTTTCGACCCGCGCGACGGCACCGTCACCCCTGTCGAGCTCGACCGCTTTCCCGGCGAGGATTGGGGTTTGGAGTTCGATGGCCCCATCTTCGACGGCATGCGTACCT
Source organism: uncultured Collinsella sp. (assembly GCA_900549345.1). Classification (GTDB taxonomy): domain Bacteria; phylum Actinomycetota; class Coriobacteriia; order Coriobacteriales; family Coriobacteriaceae; genus Collinsella. The sequence continues at coordinate 10,327 of UROC01000056.1, read as the reverse complement.
GCGTCAACGCCTGCGTGTTCTGCTTTATGACCATGCTCCCCAAGGGCGGCCGCTCCACGCTCTATATTCGCGACGACGACTATCGCCTAAGCTTTTTGCAAGGCAACTTTGTCACGCTTACGAACCTCACCGACGAGGACGTGCAAAACGTCATCCAGCGCAACATGAGTCCCATGAACGTGTCGGTCCACGCTGTGAGCCCCGACGTCCGCCGTCGTATGATGGGCCGCAACGCCCAGCGAGGCATGGACGTACTCGAGACCATCATGGCCGCCGGCATCGAGATTCACGCGCAGATCGTGTTGTGCCCCGGCATGAACGACGGCGAGGAGCTGGAAAAGACCCTGCGCTTTTGCGAGGAGCACGAGCAAATCACAAGCCTGGGCATCGTGCCGCTCGGTTTTACCAAGCATCAGAACCGTTTTAGCTGGTCCTACAGCGACAAGCCCGAGCTAGCGCGCGAGACCATTGCCATGATCCGACCGTTCCAGGACCGCGCCTATGAACGCTTTGGCCGCCACACCTTCCAGATGAGCGACGAGTTCTATCTGGACGCCGGCATCGATCCTCCCGAGGCAGACTTTTACGACGGTTACCCGCAGTACTACGACGGCATCGGCATGATCCGCTCGTATCTGGACGAGACCGACGACGTGCTTGCCGCCGACGCCGAGCGTCTGGCCCGCGTCCGCGCTGGCATCGCCGAGCGCAACCAGCGCCTTCTATGCCTCTCGGGCGCCAGCGCACGCGACACGGTGGCCCGCTTTGTGGAGTCGCCCCAGGGACTCGCCGGCACCGTCACGGCCATCAAGAACCGCTACTTTGGCGGCAACGTGGACGTGACCGGCCTCATCGTCGCGTGTGACATTCTGGAGCAGATGCCCCAAGACCTGTCGGGGGTTATGCTCTTTGTGCCTAAGCTCATGTTCAACGCTGACGGCATGACGCTTGACGAGTATCATCGTGACGATTTACTCGCAAGCCTTGCCAGTCGCGGCGCCGAGGTTCATGTGGTATCGACCATGCCGCATGAGCTGCTCAATACCCTGGAGCGCATCCTTGGCATTGTGCCCGCAGACTCTAACACTTCCACTGACCCTACCCATTAAAGGAGAGCAGATGAAACCTATCGTCGCCGTCGTCGGACGCCCCAACGTGGGCAAGTCCACGCTCGTTAACCGCCTGGCCCAGACCTCGGACGCCATCGTCCACGAGTCCCGCGGCGTCACGCGCGACCGCTCGTACCACACGGCCGATTGGAACGGCCGCGAGTTCACCATCGTCGACACGGGCGGCATCGAACCGCTCAAGAGCGATGACGTCTTCGCCACGTCCATCCGTGACCAGGCCCTTGCCGCCGCCGAGGAAGCCGCCGTCATCCTGTTTGTGGTCGATGGCCGCACCGGCGTCACCGAGGAGGACGAGTCGGTCGCCCGCATGCTCAAGCGCTGCGACAAGCCGGTCTTTCTGCTGGTGAACAAGCTCGACAACCCCGATCGCGAAAACGACAGCATCTGGGAGTTCTATTCGCTCGGCATCGGCGAGCCCACGCCACTCTCGGCCCTGCATGGCCACGGCACGGGCGACCTGCTCGACGACATCGTGGCCCTGTTGCCCGAGGAGGAGGACGAGGTCGCTGATGAGTTCCCCGATGCGCTGAACGTGGCCATCATCGGCCGCCCCAACGCCGGTAAGTCCTCGCTGTTCAACCGCATCCTGGGCGCCGACCGCTCTATCGTGTCCAACATTGCCGGCACGACGCGCGACGCCATCGACACCGTCGTGGAGCGCAACGGCAAGCACTACCGCATGGTCGACACCGCGGGCATCCGCAAGAAGAGCACCGTGTACGAGAACATCGAGTACTACTCGATGGTCCGCGGCCTGCGCGCCATCGACCGCGCCGACGTGGCGCTGCTCGTCGTCGACGCCTCCGTGGGCGTTACCGAACAGGACCAGAAGGTCATGGGTCTTGCCATCGAGCGCGGCTGTGCCATCGTTGTGCTGCTCAACAAGTGGGACCTGCTCGACGACGACCGTAAGCGCGAGGCCTGCATGGAGACCATCGACCGCCGTCTGGGCGTCATGGCTCCCTGGGCCCAGTACCTGCGCATCTCTGCCCTCACTGGCCGCAGCGTCGAGAAGATCTGGGCAATGGTCGATGCAGCCGAAAAGACGCGCTCGCAAAAGATCACCACCTCGCGCCTCAACACCTTCCTCACCGACCTGCGCGAGTTCGGCCACACCGTGGTGGACGGCAAGCGCCGCCTGCGCATGCACTACGTGACTCAGACGGGCATCAACCCGCCGACGTTCACGTTCTTCGTCAACCACAGCGACCTGGTCAACGACACCTACCAGCGCTACGTGGAGAACCGCATGCGCTCGACTTTCGATTTTGCCGGCACGCCCATTCGACTCTTCTTTAGGAAGAAGGAACAAAAGGATGCATAATCCGATTCTGCTGACCGCCATCTGCGCCGTGGTCTCGTTCTTTATCGGAGCGATTCCGTTTGGCCTGATCCTGGGCCGCGTGTTCAACCACACGGACATTCGCAAGGCGGGTTCCGGCAACATCGGCACCACCAACGCGCTGCGCGTGGCCGGCCCCAAGGTGGCCGCGCTCACGCTGCTGCTCGACTGCCTTAAGGGCGCCATCTGCGTCCTTATCGCCCGTCCGCTCATCGCCGACTTGGGCTATGGTTTTCCGCCGAACATCATGGCGCCCGGAGCCCCCGGCGACTGGATGCTCGGTGTCATTTGCCTGGCAGCCGTGTGGGGCCATATCTTCTCGCCCTATCTCAACTTCCACGGCGGCAAGGGTATCGCAGTTGGTCTGGGCGTCATCCTCGCCTGGTACTGGCCTATTGGCCTGTCGCTGCTGGGCATGTTTATCGTAGCCGTTGCCATCACCAAGTATGTGTCGGTGGGTTCGCTTGCCGCAGCCATCGGACTTCCTATCGCTGCTTGCGCGGTCTTTCCGTACAGCAGCCTGGGCCTCAAGTTCTGCATGGCGATGATCGGCATCACCGTGGTGTGGGCCCATCGCGCGAATATCCAAAAGCTCATGACGGGTAAGGAGTCCAAGCTCTCGTTTACCAAGCGCGTCACCGAGCCCGACGATAAGTAGGAGAGAGTCATGAATGTTGCGCTGATTGGCTCCGGCTCCTGGGGAACCGCCGTCGCCGGTCTTGCCGCCGCGCGAGCCGAGCGCGTGACCATGTGGGCCCACAGCGAGCAGACGGCCGCCGGCATCAATGGCGAGCACTGCAACCCCCGGTATCTGGTTGACTACGAGCTGCCCGGCAACGTCGTCGCCACGACGGACCTGGCGCAAGCGCTCGACGCCGCCGACGCCATCATCTTTGCCGTGCCCTCCACGCACCTTCGCAGCGTGTGCCATCAGGCAGCACCCTTCATCGCCGCCGACACCCCGGTGCTCTGCCTCACCAAGGGCATTGAGCCCGAGTCCGGCCTGCTCATGAGCGAGGTCATTGCCAGCGAGATCGGCAACGAGCGGCGTGTGGCGGCCCTCTCGGGCCCCAACCATGCCGAGGAGATTTGCCGCGGCGGGCTTTCGGCCGCTGTCATCGCCAGCGAGGACCAGCAGGTGGGGGAGACCTTTAAGGAGCTGCTGCTGTCCACGGCCTTCCGCATCTACCTGTCGCAGGATATGACCGGTGTCGAGGTTTGCGGCGCTATGAAAAACGTCATCGCCATCGTGTGCGGCATTTCCGCCGGCACCGGCGCGGGCGACAACACGCTCGCCCTCATCATGACGCGCGGCCTGGCCGAGATCAGCCGTCTGGTGCACGCCCGCGGCGGCCAGGCCATGACCTGCATGGGACTTGCCGGCATGGGCGACCTCATTGCCACCTGTACCTCGGAGCATTCGCGCAACCGCACCTTTGGCTACGAGTTTGCCCACGGCGTGTCGCTCGACGAGTACCAGACGCGTACGCATATGGTGGTCGAGGGCGCCGTCGCAGCCCGCAGCGTCAGCGAGCTTGCCCGTTCACTGGGCGTAGACATTCCGCTCACCTTTGCCGTGGAGCAAACGCTCTACAACGGTGTTACTTTGGATAGGGCGCTCGAGATTCTCACCGACCGCGTCCCTTCTCAAGAGTTCTACGGACTCACAGACTAGCGCAGAAAGGCTACTACCATGGGTTCCATTAAAATCGCTCCGTCCGTCCTCTCGGCCGACATGGCCAACCTCAAGGGCGAACTCGACAAGATCGTCGGTGCCGACTACGTGCACTTCGACGTTATGGACGGTCACTTTACCGGCAACCTCACCTTTGGCGTTGACATCCTTAAGGCCGTCAAGCGCTCCACCGATGTACCGGTCGACGCGCACCTCATGGTGTCGAACCCCGACGAGACGGTCGATTGGTACGCCGACGCCGGTGCCGACATGATCACCGTCCACTACGAGGCTTCCACGCACCTGCACCGAACGCTCACCCATCTGCAGCAGCGCGGCGTCAAGGCCGGCGTGGTGCTCAACCCCGCCACCCCCGTGTGCGTGCTCGAGAGCATCATCGACGTCGTCGATATGGTGCTGCTCATGAGCGTGAACCCGGGCTTTGGCGGCCAGAGCTTTATCCCGGGCACCATCGCAAAGCTTCACGAGCTCAAGGCCATGTGCGAGCGTCACGGCGTTTCGCCCCTCATCGAGGTCGACGGCGGCATCTCTTCCAAGAACATTGCCGATGTCGTCAAGGCCGGCGCCAACGTGCTCGTGGCCGGTTCTGCCGTATTTAAGTCCGAAGATCCCGCTGCCGAGGTTGCGCTGCTGCAGAAGCTGGGCAACGAGGCCGCACAGGAGGCATAATCCCTTATGACCGCAGGTCAAAACCGCATACCCGTGAATCTTGACTATGCCGCCTCGACGCCCATGCGCGCCGAGGCGCTCCTTGCGCAGCGCGAGTACGACGACAGCGAGCTTGCCGGCGTCAACCCCAACTCGCTACATTCGCTCGGCCGTAAGGCCGCCGCACGCCTAGAAGTGGCGCGTCGCGAGATTGCCTGCAGCTTTGGCGCGCGCGTCCGCCCGTCCGAGATTGTACTGACCAACGGCGGCACCGAAGCCAACCAGCTGGCGCTGCTCGGTCTTGCCGAGGGCGCTCGTCAGCGCGATCGCAAGCGCGATCGTGTAATCGTTTCGGCCATCGAGCACGATTCGATTCTGGACAACCTGCCGTTGCTGCGTGCCGCCGGCTTTACCGTCGACCTGGTGCAGCCCTGCCGCATGGGCTACATTGAGCCTGCCACGCTTGTCGAGCTACTAGGCGACGACGTGGCGCTCGTGAGCATCATGGTTGCCAACAACGAGACCGGCGTGGTGCAGCCCATCCGCGAGCTTGCCGCGGCCACGCATACCGTTGGCGCCCTGTTCCACACCGATGCCATCCAGGGGTATCTGCATATTCCGCTCGATGTCACCGAGCTGGGCGTCGACGCCATGTCCGTCGCAGCCCACAAGATTGGCGGTCCCGTGGCATCTGGCGCACTCTACCTTAAGAGCCGCACGCCGCTGCGCCCGCGCATCTTTGGCGGCGGACAGGAGGCCGGTCGTCGTGCCGGCACGCAAGACCTGCGAACGCAGCTCGCCTTTGCCGCTGCCGCCTCGTCTCTGACGCCCCATGTGACTCAGGAGCGCGCGAAGCTGCAAGCCCTTTCCGACAAGCTCTACGCCACGCTTACGGCTCATCCGCGTATTCATGCCACCATGGGCGACTACGCACAGGCCGATCGCCTGCCGGGCATGGTGTCGATCTACGTTGATGGCATGGACTCCGAGGAGCTCATCGTCAAGCTCGATGCCGCCGGCTTTGAGGTTTCGGCCGGCTCGGCGTGCTCGAGCGGCAGCATGGATCCCAGCCACGTTTTGAGCGCGATGGGCATCGGTCGCGAGCAGGCGCTGGGTGCCTTGCGCATCTCCTTCGATGATCGCGTGAATCCAGGCGATCTGGACGAGTTTGCCCAGACGCTGCTCTCGATCGTAGGCGCCGCATGATCATCGCGGAACTCGAGCGTGCACTGCTGGCACGCTATCCTAAGACGGACGCCGAACCATGGGACCACGTAGGCTTATCCGTAGGCGACCCCGACGACGAGATCCGTGGCGTAGCCTGCGCGCTCGATGCCACCAGGGACAACGTGCAGCGCACCTTGGAAGCCGGAGCCAATGTGATGCTCACGCATCATCCCGTCTACATCAAGGCACCCGAGGCATTTTGTCCGCCCAGCGCGACGCGTCCCCAGTGCAGTGCGGCCCTCTACGAGGCTGCCCGCTGCGGGGTGAGCATTATCTCGCTCCACACCAACCTGGACCGCTCGCACGAGGCACGTATCTGCCTAAGTAGGCTTTTGGACGCCGCGCCCGCAAGCTCGTTGGAGCACGTGGACGACCCCGAGGCCTGCGGACTGGGCGTACTCGCGACCCTCCACGACCCCTGCAGCCTGCGCAACCTTGCCGCACGCGCCGCAGCGGCGTTTGGCAGCGACCCGCGCGTGTGGGGCGAGGCAGATCACCCGTGCCGCACCATCGCCATTTTGGGCGGCTCCTTAGGCGACTTTGGAGAGCTCGCCATCGCCGCGGGCGCAGATGTTATCGTGACGGGCGAGGCAGGCTACCACGTGGCACAGGACCTTGCCTTGCGCGGGCTGCCGGTGATCTTGCTCGGCCACGACCGCTCCGAGGAGCCGTTCGTTGATATATTGATGAACTCTGCAGTTGACGCCGGGGTCGACCCCCGTCATGCGATTAAAATACTGAACCCTTGCCAATGGTGGACTGTGACAAAAGGAGAGAACTTATGAGCGCCGGCGCTACGCTACTCAAGCTGCAACAGATCGATTTGGAGCTCGCCCGCAACAAGAGCGAACTTGCCAATATGCCGGAGCTCAAGGAGCTCGCTTCCAAGCGTAAGACCTATGTAAAGCTCAAGTCCGAGATGACCAAGCTCTACGCCCAACGCAAGGACCTGGACATTGAGCTCGACGATCTCAACACCACCGAGATTCAGACCAACAACGCCATCGAGGCCGCCAAGAAGCGCCACGTCGACGGCTCTGACTACCGCGAGGTTCAGGACCTGGAGAACGAGCTCGCCACCCTGGCCAAGCGTCTGGACAAGATTGAGCACACCCGCAAGGACGTCGTTGTCGCCCACAAAGAGGCGCTCGACCGCGAGACCCGCGCGCAGGCAATCATCGCCAAGTTCGAAGAGGGCGTGAAGGCCGATACCAAGGCCGCCCGCGCCAAGGCTGCCGACCTGCAGGCTCAGATCGAAGCCGCCACTAAGGAGCGCACCGCTCTTGCCGCCACGCTGCCGGCCGACGTGCTCACCGATTACGAGCGTCTGCTCAAGCAGTTCCGCGGCCTGGCCGTCGAGACCATCAAGGGCAACATCCCCACGGTCTGCCACACCGCCCTGCAGGCGTCATCCATGAGCGACCTCAACCACGACGGTAGTGAGATTACGCACTGCCCGTACTGCCACCGCCTGCTCGTGCTCCTCAGCAAGGAAGCCTAACGATGGCGGCGGCACCCAACAATTCAATGCAACTTGAGGGAAAAACGATCCTGCTGGGCATTACCGGCGGGATCGCCGCCTATAAGTCGTGCAATATCGTGCGCCTGCTGCAAAAGCGCGGCGCGCGCGTCAAGGTCGTTATGAGCGAGCATGCCACCGAGTTTGTGGGCCCGCTCACCTTCCGTGCGCTCACCAACGAGCCCGTCGCCGTGGGCCTGTTCGACGACCCCTCCGACCCTATCCACCACATTTCGCTGGCGCAGGAGCCCGATCTGGTGATCGTGGCGCCCGCGACGGCCAATATCATCGCCAAGATGGCCAACGGCATTGCCGATGATCTCATCTCCACCACGCTGCTCGCCACGCCGCGACCCATTGTGATCGCGCCGGCCATGAACAATGGCATGTGGAAGGCGCCGGCAACCCAGGCCAATATGGCCACGCTGCGCGACCGCGGGGTGCACGTAGTTGGCCCCGGTAGTGGCTACCTTGCCTGCGGCGACGTGGACACGGGGCGCATGAGCGAGCCCGAGGACATCGTCGAAGCCATCTGCGAGGTGCTCAATCCCATGCCGCAAGACCTGACGGGCAAGCGCATCGTGATCACCGCCGGCCCCACGCACGAACCGATCGACCCCGTACGCTTCATCGGCAACCGGTCGTCGGGCAAGATGGGCATCGCCCTGGCGGGGGAGGCCGTTCGCCGTGGGGCTGTGGTCACGCTCGTGCTGGGACCGACATCGCTCGACGTTCCCCGCGGTGTGGAGTGCGTGCACGTACAGACCGCCTCAGAAATGCTCAAGGCAGCGCTGAGCGCCTTTCAGACGGCCGATGCGGCCATTTGTGCGGCTGCCGTCGCCGACTATACCCCGGCGGCCCCTGCGGACCACAAACTCAAAAAAGCCAACGAGCGCCTGGATTGTATCGATCTTGTCGAGACGGTCGATATTTTGGCCGAGCTCTCGCGTCAGAAGGGCGAGCGATGCGTGATCGGATTTGCGGCCGAGACCGATAACGTTGTCGAGTACGCCGAGCGCAAATTGGCACGCAAAGGTTGCGATGCCATTATTGCCAACGATGTCTCGCGCGCCGATTCGGGCTTTGGAACCGACACTAACAAGGCCTGGATTGTGAGCACAACGGGCACGCAAGAACTTCCCGTGCTAACAAAACCCCAGCTCGCAGATACAATTTTGGACTTGCTTCAAAATTTGTAAAAAAGTTCTTGCACAAGTCTAAAGTTTCGGGTTAATATACTCCCTGTTGCGAGCGAGAGCAGAGCAACAAATAAAAGCTTCGGGACGTGGCGCAGCTTGGTAGCGCACTTGACTGGGGGTCAAGGGGTCGCTGGTTCGAATCCAGTCGTCCCGACCAGAAGTTTGCAGGTCAGGCACCTAGTGCCTGACCTTTTTTGTTTTAAGCAATTGCTTAATTTTCAGTAAGCAACAGGGTGCCAAAAATCTACCTACGCGATAATCGCCTTTTGCGGCTACTTGCGCGTTTTGCACGCGCTTGAGCCGATTTATTAACGCGATATGAATCTACATACGCGTAGCTGGTATGCAGCCGAGTACAGGCTGTATTTATCGCGGCGATTAACACAGATATAGCGACTGTAACGGACAAGCGTGTCGCTGTATTTATTCCAGTAGTTCACTTGATCGGTGGACAAGTGGGCTGTTGCAACGAAACGCCAAGCAGGATGGGCTCTATACGAGGACGCCGCAGGGTAATGGCGGGGGAGTGCGGCGGGCGCTCTGAGAGCCGCTGTGTGACCCCATGTCTCCTTAACTCGATAATTTGTGTTTCAAGCCACGAATCGGTCGAACAATTGCCAAAAGAAAGGCCCATGCAGGATTGCGCGGGCCTTACATCAGATCAAATTTGAGCTAGAAGCACCAAGCGGAGCAGACGCAACACCATCTCGTCGCGGCCTCGGCGAGCGACATATCGCAGTCGAGGTAGACAACGAGGAAGTCGTCAGATCCCGCACAGGGGGACCGCGATGGTGACCACCGCGCCGCCGCCATCGGCGTTGCCGATGGTGAAGATGCCGTTGTGAAGGCCGACGATCTCATCGCACACCGCAAGGCCGATGCCGCTGCCCCGGGCCTTGGAGGAGCCCTTGTAGAACTTCTGCTTGATGAAGGGCAGCTCCGCCTCCGGGATGCCGGGACCGTAGTCCCGGACCCGAACCACCTCAAACTCGCCCTCCCGGCTGATGGAAGTGTCGATCCGCTTGCCGGAGCCGCCGTGCTTGGCGGCGTTGTCCAGCACGTTGCAGAACACCTGCTTCAGCCGCTCAGAGTCGCCGGGGATGGGAGGCAGGTCCTCATCCCCGCACTCGTAGTTCAGTTTGATGCCCTCCTGCCGGAACAGCTCGCCGTAGGTGAAGATGGCGTCCTCAAACTCCGCCTGCAGGTCCACCTGCTCCATCCGGAGGGTGAATCGGCCGTCCTCCATCTTGGAGAATTCCAGCAGCTCCTCTACCATGGTAGAGAGCCGCCGGGCCTCGTTCAGAATGATGCGGATGCCGCGGCGCATCTGGGCGGGGTCATCTGTGGTGTCCTCCAGAATCGTCTCGCCCCAGCCGTTGATGGCAGTGAGGGGCGTCCGCAGCTCGTGGGACACGGAAGAGATGAACTCGGATTTCATCTTCTCGTTCTGGCCGATCTTGAGGGACATATCGTTGATGTTGTCCACCAGTTCCCCCAGCTCGTCCGTGTACTTGTTTTCGATCTGGAAGCCATAGCTCCCGGCAGAGATCCGCTTGGCCGCCTCAG
>UROC01000055.1 GCA_900549345.1 uncultured Collinsella sp. | reverse complement strand
GCGGGCCATCCGGACAAGCTGTTCGGGCGCCTGCGCAGCCTCATTGACAACGACGACACCGTGGTGTTCAGCGCGCCCAACCTGCGCGCGCGCGAGGACATGAAGCTCGCGTTCGTCGACCACGGCCTCCCGATCCAGGAGCGGCTCGACATCGGCCTCGACGGCGAGCGTCCCGACGAGACCGAAGGCGCTGCCAAGCGCCGGCTGCGCCGCGGCGTCGTTAACGTCGTCGACGTCGAGATCCCCCTCGGCATGATCATCCCCAAGGCGAAGCTCGCCCTGATCAGCATCTCGGACACCCAGGGCGCCTCGGCGGCGCGCCCCAGCCGTCATGTCGACATCACCGACATCACGTTCCCCTACAAGCCGGGCGACTACGTGGTGCACGCAACGCATGGCATCGCGCTCTTTAGCGAGATTGCGCGCCAGGAAGTGGGCGGCAAGGAGCGCGACTACTTTTTGCTGGAATATGCCGATGGCGACAAGCTCTACGTGCCGCTCGAGCAGGTCGACCGCATCACGCGCTATGTTGGCCCCGACGGCGACAAGCCGCGCCTGACTAGGCTCAATACCGCCGACTGGACGCGTGCCACCAACAAGGCGCGCAAGAACGCCAAAAAGCTGGCGTTTGATCTGGTCGACCTGTATACGCGCCGCTCGTCGATTACCGGTATCGCCTGTCCGCCCGATACGCCCGAGCAGATCGAGATGGAGGAGAGCTTCCCCTACGACGAGACGCGCGACCAGCTGGAGGCTATCGCCGACATTAAGGCCGACATGGAGGCGCCCAAGCCCATGGACCGCCTGCTGTGCGGCGACGTGGGCTTTGGCAAGACCGAGGTCGCCCTGCGCGCGGCGTTTAAGTGTGTGGACTCCGGCCGTCAGGTCATGGTGCTCTGCCCCACGACCATTCTGGCCCAGCAGCACTACGAGACCTTCTTTGAGCGCTTTGCCCCGTTTGGCCTTGAGGTCGAGGTGCTCAGCCGCTTCCGCACGCCGGCGCAGCAAAAGCGCGCGCTCAAGGCGTTTGCCGAGGGCACGATCGACGTGCTCATCGGCACGCACCGCTTGCTTTCGGCCGATGTGAACCCCAAGAACCTGGGCCTGGTGATCATCGACGAGGAACAGCGCTTTGGCGTGCAGCACAAGGAGCAGCTCAAGAACCTGCGCGAGCAGATTGACGTGCTCACGCTTTCGGCAACGCCTATTCCGCGAACCATGCAGATGGCCACGAGCGGCGTGCGCGACATGAGCCTGATCACGACACCGCCGACTGGGCGTCGTCCCGTGATCGTGCACGTGGGGGAGTACGACCCCGACGTGGTGAGTGCAGCGATTCGCCTGGAGGTGAGTCGCGGCGGACAGGTGTACTACGTGTCCAATCGCGTCAAGACCATTGACGACGCCGTGGCGCGCGTGCACGAGGCCGCGCCCGAGGCGCGCGTGGGCGTGGCGCACGGCAAGATGAGCCCGCGCGAGGTCGAGGACGTGATGATCGAGTTCGCGACCAAAAAGATCGACGTGCTCATTGCCACGACCATCGTGGAGAGCGGTATCGACAACGCGTGCGCCAACACGCTTATCATCGAGGATTCGCAGCGCCTGGGCCTGGCACAGCTCTACCAGCTCAAGGGCCGTGTGGGCCGCTCGGCTACGCAGGCCTACGCATACTTTATGTTCCCGGGCGAGCTGCCGCTTACCGAGGAGGCAACGGCGCGCCTGACCGCACTGTCCGAGTTCCAGGACCTGGGCAGCGGCATGCGCATCGCCATGCGCGACCTGGAGATTCGTGGCGCCGGCTCGCTTATGGGCGCCGAGCAGCACGGCAACCTGTCGAGCGTGGGCTTTGACCTGTTTACGCAGATGCTGGGCCAGGCCGTGGCCGAGGCGCGCGGCGACGACGATGCCGGCGTGGAGGCGGCGAACGTGGGCATTAACCTGCCGGCCGACTACTTCTTGTCCGAGGAGTACCTGCCGGCGGTGGATCAGCGCGTGCTCGTGTACCGTAAGCTCGCGGCGGCCGAGGACCTGGAGAGCATCGACGAGGTGCAGGAAGAGACTGAGGCCGCGCATGGCGAGCTGCCGTTGGCGGGACTCAACCTGTTCAACCGCGCACGCATTCGTATTCGCGGCGAGCGCCTGGGGCTCGAGAGTGTCACGCTCAGCGGCGGGCGCATTACCTTCCTGGGCGTCGACGTGCCCAAGAAGGTGGCCTTTGAGTTCAAGACTCGCTATGGCGCGGTGAACTTCCCCAAGAGCCGCAAGCTATCGGTGCCCTACAAGGCGGGCGCCGGCGCAGGCAGCGGCCTGGGCCGCGGTCTCGACGCCAACGACGGCACCGGCCCCGTGGCGGCCGCACTCATGCTGCTGCAGCAGCTGGGTGCGAGCGACGACGACTAACAAGTAAGTCGGTGGGACAAAAACTACTGATAACTTTGTCCCACCACGTTGCGGGTTGACCCTTCGCCCCATCGAAAGGAAAGCATGTTCGGGTACATTTACAAGAAAGATGCCGCTGCTATCGCGGTTGTCCTGTGCCTTTGTCTGTGCGTGGGCAGCTTTTTCGATTATCAGATCTCGAGCGCGCTGTTTAACATCGCTAGCATGTACGGCCGCTTTATCGAGGCCGCCGGCGAGCTGCCGTTCGAGCTGACGGCGAGCATCGCGGGCGTTATGCTCGTGCGCGCGGTGCGTCCCGACTCCAGGGGGAGCAAATGGCTCGCCGTGCTCGGCATCCTTGTCAACGTCGGTCTGACTGGCTACGAGGTCGTTTCGTCCCTGCGGGTTGGCGGCAAACTTGTCGCAGCACAGTTGGTGCTGACGTTTGTGCTGGTCATCGCCGCCAACCTTATCGTCTACCGCCTCACGCGCGACACCGATTCCAAAGAGCTCACGCGCTGGGCGTTAATGGTGCTTGCCGTGTGGGTCGCCCAGGCCATCATCCTCAACGTGATCGTCAAGCCGCTGTGGTCGCGCCCGCGCATGCGCGTGATCGCGGTGACGCAGGGACTCGATTTTCAGCCGTGGTGGGTGATCGGTAACCCCGACAAGTGGGCCTATATCGCCGCCGGCGTGATCAAGGACGGCTTTAAGTCGTTTGCGAGCGGACACACGGCACACGCGGCGATCGGCCTTATGCTCGCTGGGCTTCCCGCGGCGACCTTTAAGGAAAAGCCGTCGCGCCGCCGCGTGGTCTTTTGGGTCGCCGCTGTGGTTGCGGCGCTCGTCGCCTTTGGTCGCATCGTGATTGGCGCGCACTTTTTGAGTGACGTGAGCTGCGGCTTTGCCCTGGTGCTGGCGCTCGAGTGCCTTGCCGCGCGCATTGCTTATCCGGGCGGCGTACAATAGCCCCATCTGAATCATCGGGCTCGTGCCCGGCTAGAGAGGATTATCATGCTCGCGTTCAACAACGACTATTCCCACGGCGCACATCCGGCGGTGCTGCAGGCGCTCGTCGACACCAATATGGAGCCGCAACCCGGCTACGGTACCGATGCACATACCGAGCGTGCCAAGCAACTTATTCGCGAGGCCTGCCAGGCGCCTGACGCCGACGTGTTTTTCCTGGTGGGCGGCACGCAGGCTAACGCGACGGTGATCGACATGCTGCTTGCGCCGTACGAGGGCGTCGTTGCTGCCGAGACTGGCCACGTTGCCTGCCACGAGGCGGGCGCCATCGAGTTTGGCGGCCACAAGGTGCTCACCATCCCCGGCTACGAGGGCAAGATGCACGCCGAGGATCTCGAAAACTATATCCAGGTGTTCTACGAAAACGAGAGCTACGAGCACACGGTATTCCCGGGCGCCGTGTATGTGAGCCTGTCGACCGAGTACGGCACGCTGTACTCCAAGGCCGAGCTCGCGGCGATTCATGCGGTGTGCCAGAAGCGCCAGATTCCGCTGTTTGTGGATGGCGCCCGCCTGGCCTATGCGCTGGCAGCCGATGAGTGCGACATTACCCTGCCCGAGCTGGCACAGCTGTGCGACGTGTTCTACATTGGCGGCACCAAGTGCGGCGCGCTTTGCGGCGAAGCCGTGGTGTTTTGCGGCATGCACGCTCCGGCACATCCCATTCCGCGCATTAAGCAGCACGGAGCGCTGCTTGCCAAGGGCCGCCTGACGGGCGTGCAGTTTGAGGCACTCTTTACCGATGGCCTGTATTTTGAGGTTGGTCGCCAGGCAATCGAGGCCGCGCAGGCGCTTCGTCGCGTGCTGCACGAGCGCGGCTACCAGTTCTTCTTGGAGACGCCGACCAACCAGCAGTTCGTGATTCTGCCCAACGAGGACATGGCCCGCATTCGCGAACATGCCTCGATCGAGTACTGGGAAAAGTACGACGAGGCCCACACCGTGGTACGTTTTTGCACCAGCTGGGCCACGACGCAGGAGGACATCGACGCGCTGGCGGCTGTCCTGTAGGTTGATGTAATGACGAGGGGCCGCCTTGCACCTGGGTTTGGCGCGGGGCGGCCTTTGCTTTTGAGAGGGAAGGGTTGTATGGCCGAGATGTCCGAGCCGACGATTCGCCTGGCGACGCCCGAAGACGCGCCGGCGTTGCTTGCCATCTATGAGCCGTATGTGCGCCAGACGGCGATTACCTGCGAATACGAGGTGCCGAGCGTTGAGGAGTTCGCCGGGCGCATCGAGCGTACACTCAAGCGCTATCCGTATCTGGTGATGGAGCTGGACGGGCGTCCGGTGGGTTATGCCTACGTGAGCCCGCTCAACAGCCGCGAGGCATACGACTGGTCGGTCGAGACGTCAATCTACCTGGCGCGCGATGTGCGCCATGGTGGGCTGGGTCGCAAGCTGCACGATGCGCTCAAGCAATGCCTGGTCGCGATGGGCATCACCAACATGTGCGCGCTCATCGCCGTACCGCACGACAAAGACGACGAGTATCTGACGCACAACAGCCAGGACTTCCATGCCCATATGGGGTATCGCCTGGTGGGCGCCTTCGACCGTTGCGCCCAAAAGTTCGGCCGCTGGTACGACATGTGCTGGATGGAGCTGGCCCTAGCCGAGCGCGTTCCCAACCAACCCAAACCAACCTGGTTTCCCGACCTTCCCGCCTAAAACCACCACAATGGGGACAGGCACCTTTGTGGTGGTTTCTCTCGAAAATCGGCCGTTTTTGGCGCGTTAACCTTAAAAACCACCACAAAGGTGCCTGTCCCCATTGTGGTGGTTTTGGTGGTGGTTAGCCGATGGGCTCGGTGTATTTGGCGCGGTCGGTGCGCTGGATACGCTTGGAGATGTGCAGCGGGCGGCCGTCGGTGTCGTAGACGTAGTCGGTGATCAGAATCAGCGCCTGCCCGCGCTTCACATTGAGCAAAAACGCCTCGTTTTGCGAGGCATAACACACCTCAAAGGTCTTGTGCCCCTGCGCCGGCGCGCGATGGAACTCCTGGCGCAGTGCGGTGTAGAGCGATCCGTTGATATCGCGATCGATGAGCGCCTCAAAACTTGGCGGCAGATAGGTGGTCTCCAAGCACAGCGGCGCATCGTCTAGATAGCGCAGACGGACGAGCTTGACGAGCTTGCTGCCCACGGCGGCATCGAAAAACTTGGCCACGTCGCCGGCAGCCTTGGCAAAGCCCGAGTCCACCGTGCGCGTGGTGGGCTTCATGCCCTGGCCCTGGATCTGCGCCGTGTAGCTCGAAAACACCAGGTTGTTCTCGTGGAGCGCCGGCGTGTCAGCCACAAAGGCGCCGCGCCCGCGCTCGGTGCGAACCAGGCCCTCGTCAACAAGCACCTTAAGGGCATGGCGCACAGTGCTGCGCGACAGCCCCGATTCGTCCATGAGCTCCATTTCGGACGGCAGCTTGTCTCCGCAGGCGTAGATGCCGGCAGCGATGCGGTCGCGCAGCATGCCCGCCAAGCGCTCGTATTGGGCCAGTTTCTTTTTAGATGAAGCGCTCATGTGATTAACCTGTATCTAACCTGTATGCTTGCCTAATCAAGCATGTATCCAATTCAACAACAAAACCGCTGGTAACGAGTATTTATATACCGTATCAGCAAAATATCTAAGACAAATATAGCATACAACTAGTCGACATCGTTAAAACATGTATGTAACTTGTATGCCATCGACAGCATCAAACGAGAAGAAAGGCTGATGCACGATGACTACTCAGGAACAGGTTAAGGACGTCGTCTCCCAGGTTTTGGCTGACAAGGCAGACAAGGGCGGCATCAAGCGCGTCGTGTGGATCGGCGCCGGCGGATCCAACGGCGGCAACTATCCTGCCCAGTACTTTATGGAGCACGAGGCCACGCAGGTCGTGAGCTCCAGCTACACCAGCAACGAGTTCGTGCACGCCACGCCTGCCTACGTCAACGAGAACACCCTGGCCGTCGTCGTGTCCATGCGCGGCACCAAGGAGACCATCGTCGCCGCCCAGGTCGCCAAGGACCACGGCGCCAGCACCATCGCCATCTATGTTGACGAGTCCGGCCTCACCGAGGTCGGCGACTACAAGATCCAGTACGACAGCCTGGCCGTCGACGAGTCCTGCATGGGCCGCACCAACTCTGCCGTCGTGACCATGATCGCCATGGAGCTTACGCAGCAGACCGAGGGCTATGCCGAGTACGAGACCGCTATGGCCGCCTTCGACTTGGTCGACCCCATCTATCGCAAGGCCGTCGAGTACACCCGTCCGCTCGCAGCCAAGTGGGCCGAGCAGAACGCCGACAAGCCCTGCATCAACGTGATGGCTCAGGGCCCGCTCTTTGGTGCCGCCTACGTCTTTAGCATCTGCAACGTGCAGGAGATGCTGCAGATCGACTCCTGCACCATCAACACCTGCGACTTCTTCCACGGTCCCTTCGAGATCCTGGACAAGCGCACCTCGCTGTTCCAGCTCATCAGCGTCGGCCGCAGCCGCTGCAACGACGAGCGCGGCATTCGCTTTGTCAACCAGTACGGTGGTGAGCGCGTCTACCAGCTCGACGCCAAGGAGCTCGGCCTCAACGACATCAAGGACAGCGTGAGCGAGTACTTCAACCACCTGATCTTTGCCCCGATCCTCAACAACGTCTACATGCGTGCGCTCTCCGCCGTCACCCACAAGGACTACATGACGCGCCGTTACATGTGGAAGCTGGATTACTAAGGGATAGAGCGGCCTAACAGCCCAATACCCCTCATGAGTTGCGGTGGAATAGTTCCTGTTTGGGAGTGTGAAGCCTCTGTTTGAGAACTATTTCACCGCAACTGCTAGAGCGGCACTTGGGGACGTTCCCTTTCTGCCGGCAGTTAGGTATGTTCCTTTTGTGCCGGCAGTTGGGGACACTCCTTGTGTCGAGAGATTTCCCGTTCGCCGATTTGTGCCTTGAAAAATGTATATAACGACTATAACGTAGCATGAAACATATTGGAAATAATACTGAGGAGGCTGCGTTGAAGAGGAGCAATCTGGGCTATGTGCTGGTGCTGATCGCCGCGCTTATGTGGGGCAGCATCGGAATCTTTGTAAACGGCATCTCGGCCATGGGCGTTTCGTCCCAGAGCATGGCTGCCTTTCGCTTGTTGGTCGGAGCGCTTATCTTGGCGCCGGTCCTGATGTTTATGGGCTGCCGTCCGGGTGAGGGGTCTACCGTGGTTCAGGGTCCGCTGACCCTGTTCAAGGCAAGCCCTAAAGAGCTTGTTTCCTGCGCGCTTGTCGGTATCGTCGGTTTGGCTGCCGCCAACACCTGCTATTACGAGTGCATGCGCGAGGTGGGCATGTCCACGGCATCGGTGCTGCTCTACACGTCGCCGGTGTTTGGCGTCGCGCTCGGCCGCGTCCTTTATCGCGAGGACGTGACCCTCAACAAGCTCGTTGCCATTGTCTTTAACATCGTTGGCTGTGTGCTTGCGGTGACCAATGGCGACCTTTCCGGTTTTCATTTTTCGGTTTGGGGCGTCACGTCGGGCGTGATTGCAGGCCTTTGTGGTGCGTCGCTCGCGGTGTTTAGCCGGATAGCAACCAAGACGGTCCACCCGCTGGCTGTCACGTTTTGGGGCTTTGTTTTTGGCGGTGCGGTTATGGCAGCTATCGCGGCTCCGTGGCCGGATGTCGCCGCGGCAATGTCGCCACAGCTGCTGCTGCTGTTCCTTGGCTTTGGACTCATCCCCACAGCCGTGGCTTACATCTTATATATGCAGGGTCTGTCCATGGGGCTCGAGACGTCGAAAGTTCCCGTCGTAATGTCATTCGAGACAGTCGTCACCGTACTGCTGGGCATTGGTGTCTACGCCGAGCCCGCCGGCGCGATCAAAGTTCTGGGCATCGTTTTGGTGCTCGCGTCCATCCTGATCATGAACACCGACTTTTCCAAGCTGCGCAACAGTGTGTTTGTCGGTCATGTCGTTGAGAGCATGACCTTTAAGCCCAACGCGTGGTGGACGGAGAAATCGCAGGACATGGATCTCTTCCGCGAGCGCACGGGCATTGCGCTGGAGCCCACCGTGCAGGAAAGCCCCTGGTACTTCGTGCGATAGGGGATTGGCGGTGTGTTTGAGCAGGTAGCGCCCGGCGTTTGATCGGGCGGCGCCTAGCCAGCGCCGACCTACCCAAGACCATCGTTTCGATTGCGTTAAACCCGCCAACGGTCGTTTTTCACCCGCGAACGGTTTATATACTAATTATCAATATAAGCAACGTATAAGACGTTATAATGACCATAACGAAAAGGAGGAGGCAAGATGAATCAGATCATTCTCGCATCTCATGGCGGCCTGGCCGCAGGCGCCAAAGACACGCTCGAGATGGTTCTCGGCGACGTGTCGAACGTCCACGTCGTGTCGCTTGCTCGTGACGACAAGGAGCCCATCACCAATAAGGTTGAGGCTATGATCGCCACGTTCAACGCGGACGACACCGTGTATGTGCTAACCGATATGCTCGGTAGCTCGGTCAACAACAACATGGTCGAGCTTTCCAAGAACGGCACGAAGTTCACGGTTGTCAGCGGTTTCAACATCCCGCTGGCGCTCACGCTTGCTATGAGCCCCGCCCCCGTCAAGGGCACCGAGCTCGCGGCCCTCATCAACGAGGCCCGCACCGGTCTGACCAACCCCAACGCACCGGTCGAGGTCGCCGCGGCTCCCGCCAAGAAGGCCAAGGCGTCCCGTCACAGCTCCGGTCCCGCCAAGATCGTCCTCGCACGTCTTGACTACCGTCTGCTGCACGGCCAGGTCGTCTTTACCTGGACCACCAAGGTTCAGGCCGAGCGCATCATCGTCGTCGACAACGCTGCCGCCAACGATGACATCAAGAAGGGCGCTCTTAAGCTGGCCAAGCCCCAGGGCGTGCGCCTGAACGTCTTCACCGTTGAGCGTGCCCTTGCCAAGATGGACAAGCTCAACACCCTCGGTGAGCGCGTCATGTTCGTCTTTGGCAACACTGCCGAGATGCTGCAGTTCTGCCAGGGCTACAAGCTCGACGCCATCAACCTGGGCGCCACCGCCAACCACGACGGTGCCGATCAGGTCGGCGGCAAGGACAGCTCCGTCTTCCTCGACGCCAACCAGAAGGCCGACGTCAACCAGCTGCTCGACATGGGCATCAAGCTCTATGTCCAGCAGACCCCTACGTATCAGAGCGTCGACATCGACGCCAAGCTGTAATCAACCAGGCTTTTGCCTGACTGAAAGGAGAAGGGTATGAATACGTTCATCAGTGCGGTGCTCGTCGGCCTCGTCGGCGTGTTCTGCATGTGGGACTCCCGCCTGCTCGGTCGTCTTAACTTCGAGCAGCCCCTCGTTGGCGCTACGCTCGTCGGTCTGCTGCTGGGCGATGTGCCCACCGGCCTTGCCGTCGGTGCCGCCGTCGAGCTCGTGTCCATGGGCCTGGTGCAGGTCGGCGCCGCCGTTCCGCCCGATATGGTCCTGGGCGGCATCGTGGCCGCTGCCTTCGCGTGCCTGACCGATGCTTCCGCCGAGACCGCCATGACGATCGCCATCCCGGTCGCCGTCCTGGGTCAGCTCCTCG
Organism: uncultured Collinsella sp.; assembly: GCA_900549345.1. Classification (GTDB taxonomy): domain Bacteria; phylum Actinomycetota; class Coriobacteriia; order Coriobacteriales; family Coriobacteriaceae; genus Collinsella. Next base: position 3,206 of record UROC01000055.1, on the reverse strand, counting down.
GCATCGTGTTCCGTTCCATCATCGCCGCCCTCACCCATGTGGCCGATAGCGCGATTGATAACGGCAAGTTCAAGACCGCCTACCGCATGCACATCTGCGCCGGCTCCGGTCTGTACGCCATCATGTACTTCCTGCCGATCTTCCTGGCCGTCTTTGTCGGTACCGACCTGGTCCAAGCCATCGTCAACATGGTTCCCGAGTGGCTGTCCGTTGGTCTGAACGTCTCGACCAAGATCATGACCGCCTACGGTCTGGCCCTGCTGCTCACCATGATGATCAAGAAGGGTATGACCCCGTTCCTGTTCATCGGTTTCCTGCTCGCCGCCTACCTCAACCTGTCCGTCATCGCGGTCGCTCTGATCGGTGTGTGCCTGGCTATCGTCTTCATGGGCTTCAAGTTCAACGGTTCCCATGCAGCCGCCGGTGTCGATTCCGACTACGATCCGCTCGAAGACGACGAAGACTAAGGAGGAACACACTATGGCAACCGCAACCAAGGACGTGTCCCTGAACAAGAAGGTCAGCCAGTTCTTCTGGCGCTCCTGGGCCATCCAGGCCTCTTGGAACTACGAGCGTCAGATGAACATGGGCTTCCTCTACGGCATGGTTCCCACGCTCGATCGCCTCTATCCGGACGAGTCCGACCCCAAGCAGCTCGCTGCTAAGAAAGAGGCTTACCACCGTCACATGGCGTTCTACAACTGCACCCCGCAGACGAGCGCTTTCATCCTGGGTCTCTCCGCCTCCATGGAGGAGGAGTACGCCAAGGATCCCGAGAACTTCGATCCCGATTCGATTAACGCGGTCAAGACCTCCCTCATGGGTCCGCTTTCCGGCGTCGGTGACTCCTTCTTCCAGGGCACCATCCGCGTTATCGCCTTTGGCCTGGGCGTTCAGCTGGCTCAACAGGGCTCCATCATGGGCCCGATCCTGGCCATGCTCATCTCCATCGTCCCCTCTGTGCTGATCACTTGGTTTGCCGCCAAGATCGGCTACCAGGGTGGCCACGAGTACCTGAGCAAGCTCCAGGGCGGCGACCTCATGGAGAAGCTCATGTATGTCTGCGGCATCGTGGGCCTTATGTCCGTGGGCGGCATGATCGCTACGCTGATCGGCGCCACCACCCCGCTGCAGTTCGCTGAGGGTACCGTCGTTATCCAGGACATCCTGGACGGCATGATGCCTCAGATGATCTCGCTTGGCCTCACCGGCCTTATGTACTGGCTCATCAAGAAGAACGTCAACACCGGTTGGCTTCTCGTGATCGCCATCGTGGGCGGCATCGCCCTCTCCGCGGCCGGCATCCTGGCCTAGTCGCGACCCAGTGCTTCCCCCGGGGGCCTGCCTGGCATCCCATACCCCAGGCAGGCTTCCATCCCTGAACGTGTCAAAGGGACAGTCCCTTTGACACATCCTCAACGGGCCGGCGACTCGGTCCAAATCACGGTAACCCTGCGAGCGTCCGGCAATGTGGCGCCGCAAAAAATCGAAAGGAATGTGTCAGATGTACGAGATCGACCTTAACCTCCCTAAGCAGATCGTCGCTGACGTCCTGTCCAACCACGAGATCCACAGCGTCGCCTTCGTCGGCTGCGGCGCTTCCATGTCCGACCTTTACCCCGCCAAGTACTTCCTGGCCAACAACACGGACAAGCTGAACGTTCAGATCTTCACCGCTAACGAGTTCAACTACGACACGCCTTCCTGGGTCAACGAGCACACCTTCGTAATCACCTGCTCCCTCGGTGGCTCCACGCCCGAGACCGTCGAGGCCAACAAGACCGCCAAGAAGCACAACTGCCCGGTCGTCTCCCTCACCAACAAGGCCGGCTCCGCTCTGACCGTCGACGCCGACCACGTCATCGTTCACGGCTTCCACGCCAACTACGCTGCCAAGTGCGAGAAGCCCGGCTACGCCATCGCTCTTGCTGTCGAGATCCTTCAGCAGACCGAGGGCTATGACCACTACGAGGACATGATCACCGGCCTCACCAACGTCTTCGATCTCTGCGAGAACGCCGCTCAGCACTGCAAGAAGCTCGCCAAGAAGTTCGCCGAGGACTTCAAGGACGACAAGATGATCTACTTCATGGCTTCCGGTGCCTCCGAGAAGATGGCCTATTCTCACGCCGCCTTCCTGTTCACCGAGATGCAGTGGATCGACGCCGCCGCCTACAACACCGGCGAGTACTTCCACGGCCCGTTCGAGGTTTCCACCGAGGGTAAGCCCTACGTCTTCTTCATGTCCGATGGCGCCACCCGTCCGATGGACGCCCGCGCCCTCACCTTCCTTGAGCGTATGGGCGCCAAGGTCGCTCTGATCGACTCCAAGGACTACGGCCTGGCTGACGCTGTGCCCGCGAGCGTTATCACCTACTTCAACCCGCTGCTGCACCTCGCCGTTATGCGCGAGTACGGCAACCAGATCGCCGAGGCCCGCCAGCACCCGCTGACCATGCGTCGCTACATGTGGAAGCTTTCCTACTAATCACAAGTAAGTAGACCTTACGGGTTGATTGAGAGGGGATGGGGTTTGCGCCCCGTCCCCTTTTTTGCTCTGGGGAGGGCGTGTCTGTCGCTTCACAAAATCCCAGATAAAACCTACCAAAATAAACCTGTCCTTTTTTGGCAGGTGGGAGGAGATGCGTATGATCAAGGCAGTGCTGTTTGATATGGACGGCGTGCTGGTCGATACCGAGTGGTTCTACAACCGCCGTCGCGTGGCGTTTATGGAAGAGAAGGGGTTCCACTTTGACGAGATCCCCGATCTTTCGGGGTCTAACGAGCCTGCCATTTGGAAGTCGCTGGTGCCCGACGATATTGAGCTGCGCGAGCGTCTGCGCGTGGAGTACAAGCAGGTCTACAGCCCGGTTCATCCCGTTCCGTATGCCGAGCTGCTCAACGAGCAGGCGGAGCCGGTGATGCGCGAGCTACACGAGCGCGGCGTGAAGTGCGCCATCGCAAGCTCGTCCTATCGTGAGCTCATTGACGAGCTGGTGGAGATCGCCGGCATCGCCGACGTGCTGGACTACACCATCAGCGGTCACGAGTGCAGTGCGTTTAAGCCCGATCCCGAGATCTACCTGCGTGCCATGGAGGCGCTGGGCGTTGACCCCGCCGAGTGCCTGGTTATCGAGGACTCGCCGTTGGGCATCGAGGCTGGCAAGCGCTCTGGCGCCCGCGTCCTGGCACTGCGTCCGCATGAG
>UROC01000054.1 GCA_900549345.1 uncultured Collinsella sp. | reverse complement strand
TCGTGCACTGTACGATGATTTTTCAGATGTTTAAAGCCAAGTGCGTTCCTTGCCCGATGGATGACCATGGACTGGTAATGGAAGAGGTAGAAGATCCCGAAGAACAGGCGCACAGCGTAAGCGTAAGCACAGCGGCGCTCAGGACCGATACGATCTTTCTCATAGCATCACGCCGATCGCAGCATGGCGCCCACAGGTGCCGCCCTCGTTACGGTAGGAATAAAAGCGGTCGTTCTGACGCACGGTCGAAAGCTGGGTATCCACGATATTATCCGCGTCGACACCGACATCTACCAGCGCCTCGCGAATGGCAGCGGAAAGATCGAGCATGCGAGAGGTACTCGCATCGATGCAAGAGAACTCGGCGGCAAAGCGATCCATGAGTTCCTGGGATACCTCATATTCGTCACCCAAGATATGGGGGCCGATATAGGCGGAAACGCCGCTCGCATCGCAACCGGCAGCATCGCAAAGCGCCTGGCACGCCTTGGCGGAAATGCGTGCAATCGTGCCCTTCCAACCGGAGTGCACCACGGCAAATCCGCCAGGGGCCACCAGCACCACGGGAACGCAGTCGGCAAAGCAGAGCAGCACGGGTACGTTATGCGCCGTACAGACGATGGCATCGCAGCCCTCGGCAATCTGCTCGCGGACGTCCTCAAGGTCATCGGCGCCGTTCGAGGTCACCGCAACGATATGGTCACCATGGACCTGATTGGGAACGAGCAGGTTGTGCTCGCACTCGGCGGCACCCATAGCCTCGAGCGCGCGACGACGATTTTCTTGAACAGCAAAGGGATCATCGCCAACATGCGAGCCCAAGTTGAGTGAGGAGTACGCATCTTCGGAAACACCACCGGCGCGCTCGGTGAAGGCAAAGCGAACATCGGATGTCGCGCCTTCCACCAACGTAACTCCATCATGGTCGACACGCGAAACTTTGTCCGCACGTGCTGCCATACTAAAGCCTCCTAATAACACAAGTACCGCGGCATCGCCGCTACAGCCAGCGTTTATACGGCTGTCATACTTCTCTAAAAGGATACCTGCTGCGCTGGAGGCAATCGTAAAGGGAACGTAAAGAGATTGGAGGTTCTAGTTTACAAAGTCGAAATAAAAAGGGCGCGTCCATACGGACACGCCCCTGTGCACAACAATGCAAAGAACGACTTAGAAGCTGCCGCGCTTCAGGAAGTCGGGAAGCTCGAACTGATCGTTGCCGAAGTTAGGAAGCTCGGTGCCACCGACGTTGCGGGTCGGAGCGGCCTGAGCCGGGCTGGTGGCCGGAGCGGTGCGCTGCGGCTCAGCGGAGGCAGCGGCCTTGCTCTGAGACTGCTGAGCAGCAAAGAGCTCGTCCTGACGGTTGACGTTGGAGTCGGAGAAGCCCGTAGCGATGACGGTGATACGCACCTGATCGCCCAGGGACTCGTCGACAACGGTACCGAAGATGATGTTGGCCTCGGGGTCGACGGCGTTGGCGACAACGTCGGCGGCGTCGCTGATCTCCTGGATGCCCAGGTCCTTGGAACCGGCGATGGAGAGCAGCACGCGTGTGGCACCATCGATGGAGCTCTCGAGCAGCGGGCTGGAGATGGCCTGCTGGGCTGCGTCGACGGCACGGGTATCCCCAGAAGAGGTACCGATACCCATCATGGCGGTACCGGCCTGCTTCATGATGGTCTTAACATCGGCGAAGTCCAGGTTGATGATACCGGGGACGGTGATGAGGTCGGTGATGCCCTGGGTGCCCTGGGAAAGGACGCCATCAGCAATCGCGAAGGCCTCGAGCATGGTGGTCTTCTTCTCGGCGATGTCGAGCAGCTTATCGTTAGGGATGACAATCATGGTGTCGACGCAATCGGAGAGGGTCTTAATGCCCTCCTCGGCGCTCTTCTTGCGCTTGCGGCCCTCGAAGGTGAAGGGCTTGGTCACGACGGCGACGGTCAGTGCACCGACCTCGTTCATCGCGATATCGGCAACGATGGGAGCAGCGCCGGTACCGGTGCCACCGCCCTCGCCGCAGGTGATGAACACCATGTCGGCACCAGCAAGCGCCTCGGCAATGTCGTCGCGGGACTCATCGGCAGCCTTGCGGCCAACCTCGGGGTTGGCGCCGGCGCCCAGGCCGCGGGTAAGGTCGGTGCCGATGTGCACCTTGATATCGGCATCAGAGATCGCGAGTGCCTGAGCATCGGTGTTGATGGCAACAAACTCGACGCCGCGGATGCCCTCTTCGATCATTCGATTGACCGCGTTGGTACCGCCGCCGCCGACGCCGACCACCTTAATGACGGCAAGGTAGTTGTTGATCTCTGTCTCGTGCATGTCGGTCCTCCGAACAAAGGTTATAGCCATAGCATGGGTCGACCCCTGCGCACATTAACCTTCAGGTTGAAAGTAAATGCAAAGGTAAACCGTATTATGTTTGCACATTATGAACGTATCAGTCAAATAATTGACCGTGAAAACCAAACAAACCAGATAAACGGCGTGGTATGGCCCCTCAACAAAGTAACAACCAGCGCTACGAGGTCGGAGCATTCCTAAATGTGTAGTTGCCCGGAGAGCGCACATTGATATACGTTACGCCCTCTACCTGCGAAAGCAACTTGGTGACTACGCGTTCTTTCTTGGCGATATCGTTCGAATCGCCCAGCGACACCTCAATGCCGTTATTGAGGTTTGCCGAGATGGCTTCGACCGAAGGCGTGGAAATATCCTTGACTTGTCCCAAGAACTCGCTCGAAAAACCACGCACATAATCCAGGCCGGCCTTAACGGCTTTGGAGTTCACCGCCTGGCCGGAAACCGGAGCGACATCCGCCGAGACATCAGTCAACAGCACCGCGCCATAATGCTTAGCGAGCGCCAGCGCGGCATCGATTCCGGTCAAGGTATTTGAGCCCTGCCCTGTCGTGATGACGTTGCCCTGGTCGTCCACTTCGACCGACGTCGACAGTGGGGCGATCCAGGTGTCATCATCCCCGATGGCCCAGGCAAGGTCATCGGAGCTGATATAGGCAATTGCGATGACCTTGCGCTCCATAGGCGTAATGATGAGCGTATGCGGGAACTGACGCTGGACATCCACGCCCGAGACCCACGGGTTCTGCTTGAGATCCTCGGTAATCTGGTCGGGATCGACGTTAAAAAGCGACGTTCCCTCGGGCAAATCGATCAGCTGGATAGCATCGTGCTTCGTCACATGCTCGCTGCCTTGAATCTGAATATCAGTGGCGGTAAACAATCCAGAGTTAATCACCACGATGGCAACGACGACGAGCACGGCCAAGACGGCCAGAACGCCGCCCACGATTTTGCCTTTGCCTGTAACGACAGAAGCGGCGTCTGATGTTTTATTTACCATCGCCCCAAGTGAAGACAACGGGTTGACGCTTTTTTTACCCGAAGGCTTCTTGACGGTAACCGGGACCGATGTCAGCGAGCGCGGTTTCGATGCGCCCAGCGTGCGACCTGGACGCGGCGCTTTAGTTCCCGTCGAGGGCTTAGGAGTTGCCATGGGACGGGCAGGTTTGGCGCCCATAACAAGCTTTGACGTCACCGAGGGACGCGAGGACTTTTTTGCGGCCGGACGATTACCGAGCTGCGAGCCGACGACCGGACGACTGGTCTGTCGAGCATGCCCGACAGACTTAGAATGCGCGACGGTATTGCGTTGAGGTTTGGCAGGCGCGCCGGAACGCCCTCCGGCGCGGCGGAAGGTGGGTTTCGATGCTCTAGAAGCCGAGGAATTTAACTTCCGGTCTGAGCTCGATGCCATACGCCTCCCTCACCTTTCCGTGCACATGTCTGATAACCGCGGCAACGTCATCGGCCGAGGCAGTTCCGTTATTAACGATAAAATTAGCGTGAACGGGCGAAACTTCCGCGCCGCCAATTGAAAAACCCTTTAATCCACAATCCTCGATAAGCTTGCCCACACTCGCATCGGGCGGATTGCGAAAGACCGACCCGCAGGATGCGCGACCCATGGGCTGCGTACGCTTGCGCCTCGTCAGGTACCGCTCCATGCGCTCGCGAATGTCGGCCTTGGACGCCGGTTTAAGCTTGAGCACGCACTCGAGGATGATCTCATTGCGGGGAAGGCTACATTCGCGGTAGCCCCAAGTGATCTCGGACCCCGCATAATGCTTGATACCGGATGCCGGGTCAAACGTTACGACATCCTCAACCAGCGAGCCAATCCACTCGGTCCGTGTGCCGGCATTCATAGATATCGCACCGCCGACCGAACCAGGGATGCCAACGGCAAACTCAAGGCCCGAGAGGCTACGCGACAGGGCATCGTTGACCAGGCGCGCAAACATCACGCCCGCACCGACCGTCAGCGTACAACCGTCATCGGCAACAACCGTGCGCTGAAACTCACGTCCGAGCGAAATGACGGCACCGCGATAACCGCCATCGGCAACCAGCAGATTGGAGCCCTTGCCGATGATGACCCACGGCACCTGCTCGCGATCGAGCACCGCCACGGCGCGGCGGAGGGCATGATAGCTATGACACGTTACAAAGAGGTCGGCCTTGCCGCCGATACGATAGCTCGTATGACGCGCAAGGCGCTCGTCCTCGATCACATCCGTGTCGATCATGCCCGAAAGCGCCATGACGGCGTTAAACAGACCCATTAGACTTAAGCGTCTTTCTTGGCAGTCAGATACTCGATAAACTCGGGGCCGACGGTCGTAACGTCACCGGCACCCATAGTGAGCAGCAGGTCGCCCTCGCCCACCATCTGCTCGAGCTCCTGATTGAGCTCAAGACGGCTGGAGCAGTACACGACCTCCTTGCCAGGATGCTTGGCGCGCACGGTATCGGCGAGCATCTTAGAGGTGACACCCGGAATGGGCATCTCGCCAGCCGAGAACACATCAATCAGCAGCAGTTTATCGGCATTGGCAAATGCATCGGCAAAGTCATCGCACAGGGCCTGCAGGCGCGAATAGCGGTGCGGCTGGAACACGACGTCGACGTGCTTGTAGCCCAGCGACGAAGCGGCAGCAAGCGTCGCCTTGATCTCGGTGGGGTGATGGCCGTAATCATCGACCACGGTGATGCCATCGATATCGCCCACGTGGGTAAAGCGACGGCGGACGCCCTCAAAGCTCGAGAGCGCCTTGGCGGCGGCGTCGATGTCAAGGCCCAGGACATGGGCGACGGTGAGCACCGCCGTGGCGTTGAGCATGTTGTGGCGACCGGGATTGCTCTTGATCTCCACAGCGTGCTCAGTGCCGTCCTCAAAGCGAACGATAAAGTCGCTCTGGATGCCCTTGACATCCGGGTGCATGCAGACGATGTCGTTGCTCTCGGCAAAGCCGTAGGAAAGCACGTGACGACCCGTCGACTTGGCGAGCTCGACCAGATGCGGGTCCTCACCGCAGACGATGACGGTGCCGTCCTCGCCCACCAGGCTCATGAATTTGGCGAAAGTTGCCTCGATCTCCTCGATACCCGAGTAGTGATCGAGGTGGTCGGCCTCGACGTTGGTCACGATGACCACGTTGGGGTTCAGGAACAGGAAGGAGCTGTCGGACTCATCGGCCTCGGCGACAAAGTAGTCGCCCGAGCCGTTCTTGCCGTTCGTGTCATAGCCCTCGACGATGCCACCGATCAAGAAGCTCGGATCCAGACCCATGCGGTCGAGCATGGTGGCGCACATCGAAGACGTGGTGGTCTTGCCATGCGTGCCGGCAACAGCGACGGTGGTGTAGCCGTGGCCCAAAGCAGAGAGCATCTTGGCACGGGGCCACACGGGAATACCAAGCTCGCGAGCGCGCACGAGTTCAGGGTTGGACTCCGGAATAGCGGTGGAGACAACAACCACGTCGGGCTTGACCTCGTCGATCGTGGCGGCCTCATGGCCCACATGCACCTTCACACCAGCGCGGGTAAGCTGGCGGATATAACGTGACGTCTTAAGGTCGGAGCCGGTAACGGCATAACCGCGCTCGTGAAGAACGAGGGCGATGCCGCTCATGCCGGCGCCGCCGATACCGATAAAGTGGGCGCTCTTAAACTCGGGCGCGGAGGTTGCAGTCTGGGAATCAGCCATGTGCTCGTGTACTCCTTGCGTAAACACTGCCTGTAACCCGTTAACTGTACCGCACCTACCGCATCAGCGCGAGGGCGACCGACGATATCCCGTCTAACTAACGCAAACCCTCTACCGCATCGGCCAGAAGAGCGGCGGCCCTATCCTGAGCCAGACCACGCGCCGCCTGACGCATGGCGTCGCGCGCCGCCGCGTCATCGACCAGGTGCAGCAGTTCATCGGCAAAGGCAGAACCGTCGATATCGGCATCGGCGCAGAGCACACCGGCCCCGGCGTCGACCAGATAACGGGCATTGGTGGTTTGGTGGTCGGCCGTCGCATGCGGATACGGCACGAGCACCGAGGGCACGGCGAGCGCAGCAATCTCGGCCACGCTCGATGCACCCGAACGCGAGAGCACCAAATCGGCAGCAGCCAGCATATCGCCCATGTTGTCGATGTAAGGCTGGACGCGGTAACGCTTCGCCTCCTCGGGCGTCAGCGCCAAAGCGCGCTCGGTCTCCTCAAAGCCGTCGGCACCCGTCGAATGCAACACATAGAGGTTCTTGCGCGAAAGCAGCTCGTTTTTGAGCGAAGCCACGCGCTCGTTGAGGTGCTGGGCGCCAAGTGAACCGCCAAAGACGAGCAACAGCGTAGCGTCCTCGGGAACGCCAAGTGCCTTGCGGCCGCGAGCGCGATCGCCCTCGATTACCGAGCGACGTACGGGGTTGCCGGTCATGAGCACGTGGCCAGGGTCACCTTCGCGCTCAAAGACCGAACGCGCTGCCGGCACCGAGATGCACACGCGGGCGGCGTGGGAGTTCATCATCTTGTTGGCCAGGCCCGGAACAGAGTTCTGCTCATGCAGCAGATACGGAACGCCCGCGCCCTTGCACCACCCCAGCAGCGGAACCTCGACATAGGCACCAAAACCAATGGCGGCATCGGGCTTGCCGACCTTTGAGAAATGACTGGCGAGCGCACGTTTGGCCTTGTTGACACGCCACAGCGAGGTCAGCGCCGTCCAAGGACGGGAGCGGTCGAAGCCCGTGACCGTAATGGGCACAAAATCAAACCCAGCCTCGGGGACCAGACGACCCTCGAGCTTGCGCGACTGACCCACGAACACAACGTGGTGGCCACGGTCACGCAGTTCTTCGGCCAAGGCGAGCGCGGGGTTGATGTGTCCTGCCGTGCCGCCGGCTGCAATAGCAACGGTCATTTTATCGGTCATGGTAGTCCCTTCGTACACGCGGTCCCTGGTCGTCGGTACGCAGACGCGCCGACGGGTCCGAGTTCAAATCGATTCGATTATATCCGCCGCCCGCGTTGCGAGGGCTGGGGCGCTGCGGACGACCTTGCGGAGCCATTCGCGGGCGTGGACGAGCTGCCGGCTCGGATGCAGAACCATCCAGAACGGTAAAGCCGCTACGCGAAGGTCGTTCACCGCGCACATGGGCTACGCCGGCGGTACTCTCATCCATAACGGCAAAGCTCTCGCGGCGACGGTCGTACTCATCGCGACGGGCGCTCTCGTACGAAACGCGCAGGATCAGACCGGCGAGCATAAGCGACACAATAATCGACGAACCGCCGTAGCTAATAAACGGCAACGGTTTGCCCGTCATGGGAAACACGTTGAGGATGCCCAACGCGTTAATCAAAAACTGCACCGCGAGAATGACCGCGGAGCCAGACGCCATAAGCGCGCCCCGACGATCGGTCGCCTGCTCGGCAATGCGAAACGCCGAATAGATCAGCATCGCAAACACCAAGAAGAACAGCACGGTTCCGACAAAACCGACTTCCTCGCCAATGATGGCCAGGATGTAGTCATTGTGCGCCTCGGGCAGATACGAGTACTTCATGGTTGAGTTGCCGATGCCACGGCCGAACAGACCGCCCGAGGCAAAGGCCATGATGGCAAGCGTGGCCTGATAGCCGTCACCATACTCGTCGGCCCAAGGGTTCAAGGCAACCTGAATACGCACCATACGGTACGGCTCTGCAACAAGCGCAATCACGATCACGAGAATGCCGAAGATTAGCACGCCGATGATAAATCTGGGGTCGAGACCCGCAAACAACGCCATGCACATGAGGGTCAACAGGATGATCAGGACAGTACCGAAATCGGGCTGGATAAAGATCAGAAAGAGCGAAATGCCCAAGTAGATGCCCATCTTGCGAAGGAATTCGTTGATGTTGCCACCGGGCGAAAAGAAACGATCAAGCATGATGGCCGAATACGCAATGGCAAATGGCTTTAAAAACTCGGAAGGCTGGAACTGAATACCGGCGATGTTGAGCCAGCGCGTGGCGCCACGGCTGCCGCTGCCCACCAAGAACACCAGAAGCAGTAGCCCCATCATGCCGATGAGGAAGATCCTGAGCACGTCTTCCCCAAACCAACTGTCCGGCAAGATGCGCACGATGGCAACCATAGCCAGCACGCCAACTCCGGCAAACGCGGCTTGTCGAAACAGAAAAAACGTCGCCGAGCCATTCTCGTGCAGCGCCTCGACCGAAGACGCCGAGTACACCATCAGCAGGCCAAAGCACACCAAGGTAAACAGGCAGGCCATGAATATCAAACGGGGGCGCATGATACGGGCGGGAACGCCGGCAATATAGCGTTCGCTAAACGTCTGCCCGCCGCGACCGGAACGCGGTGTGCTGCGCCGCGAGGAAGCACGGTCCGAGTCGGGCCTCCTCATACCTTGTCGGGGGCTCTCCTCTCTCACCGGCAACCCCTATTCCATTTGCGATTTCGCCGCAGCGGCAAGCTGGGCCACATAGTCCTTAAACACGCGGCCGCGCTCCTCATAGCCCGAGAACTCATCGAACGAAGAGCAGGCAGGAGAAAGTAAGATCACATCGCCACGGCTCGACAGCGAACGGGCGACGTCCACGGCATCGCGCAGGTCATCCGCCTGGGCGATATCCACATCGCCATCGACATCGGCCTCGTCCATAGCGGCGGTGAAACGCTCGCGCGCATCGCCAAAGCAGACGACCGAGCGTACGTTATCCATAACAACGCGCGCGAAGTCCGTGAGCGGCGTGCCCTTATCGTGGCCGCCGAGCAGCAAGATCACGTCGTCATCGGGAAATGCCGTCAGTGCCTTCTCGACCGCATCGGTGTTGGTCGCCTTGGAATCGTTGACGTAGCGCACGCCGTCAATCTCGCCACACGGCTCCACGCGGTGCTCGAGCGGCTGGAACGAGGCCAGACCGCGGCAGACGCCATCGACATCGGCACCGACTGCCAGGGCAGCCGTGGCAGCGCACAGGGCATTGATAACATTGTGATGGCCCGAAATCTTGAGCTCGGATGTAGCGATGAGCGGGGTCTCGACGCCCTTCAGGCGCACGATCATCTTGCCATCGCGTACAAAGGCGGCATCCTCACCCTCAGGCTCGTCAAAGGCAACCTTGCAGATGCGACGACCCGGCGTGTAGATGTACTCATCGAACTCGTGAATGCCGGCGTCTTCGACGTCGACAACCGCCAGATCGTCATCGACCATATTGTCAAACAGTTTGATCTTGGCAAGCGCATAGTTCTTATGGCTCTTATGCCAGCCCAAGTGGTCGGGAGTGATGTTGAGCAGCACCGCCACGCGAGGATGAAGCTCGGCGGTCGTAGCAATCTGGTAGCTCGAGAGCTCGGCCACAAACCACTCGTTGTGGGCTCGGCCGTCAATCTCGTTGACCGGCGGCTCGCCGATGTTGCCGACAGCTACGCTGACCTCGCCGGCAGCCTTGAGCAGATAATCAGTCAACGACGTGGTGGTCGTCTTGCCGTTGGTACCCGTGATGGCAATCCAGTTATCGGGCGACAGGCGATAGGCAAACTCGGGCTCACCCATAATCTGGGCGGCATGCTCGCGCCCGGCCTTAAAGAAGCCCGAGAACTCCGAGATGCCCGGGCACGTCACGCATACGTCATAGGCGCCCTCGACCTGTTCGGTCCCATAGACAAACGACGCACCAGCAGCCTCAAGCGCACGCGTGGCGTCATTGGGCTCAGAGGTGCCGCCGCCATACACGGTAACGGCGCTTACGCGCTCGGGATGTGCCAGCGCCCAGCGGGCGACATCGAGACCGGATTTGCCCTGACCCAAAACGAGCAGGCTAAAGACATCAGCAAGAGGCATGAAAGACCACTATCCCAACTGGAAGAACAAAGCAAGGCCAACGGCACCAAAGGCCGCAGCGATAATCCAAAAACGGATGACGACCTTGGTCTCGGCCCAGCCCTTCTTTTCGAAATGATGATGGATGGGCGCCATAAGGAAGACGCGCTTGTGCGTAAAGTGGAAGTAGACAACCTGAATCATTACCGACAGGGTCTCAACGATAAACAGGCCGCCGATGATGAGGGAGACGACCTCGGTGTTGGTCATGATGGACGTGCAGGCAAACGCAGCGCCCAGGGCAAGCGAGCCGGTATCGCCCATAAAGATGCTCGCCGGATAGCAGTTGAACCACAGAAAGCCCAAGCAGGCACCGGCACACGCGGCGCAGAAGATGGACAGGTTCACGTCTCCGTGCAAAAACGCCATGGCAGCCATGGCGAGCATGGCAATCATGGAGGTGCCGCCAGCAAGACCGTCAAGGCCATCGGTCAGGTTCACGGCATTAGAAAGACCGGCGATCATCAGCCAGCAAAAGACAATGTAGAGCCACGGGAACGAAAGGCCGCAGATGGTGGTTGAAAGAACACCGAGGTCAATCGTCAGGCCGCCGGGAAAACGAATCTCGGGGGCGACGCCGCACCAGTTGACGGCAAGTACCGTAAAGGTGACACAGATAATGGTTAGGCCGATCATCTTGGCATGAGGCGTCAGACCGAGCGAGCGACCATGCGTAACGGAGGTCAGGTCGTCGATCAGGCCCAGCACGCCGGTCGCCAGCGTGGCGAGGAGCACGAGCACGAGCTCGGTGGTGAGCTTGCCCATCAGCAGGCAGGTCAGCGAGATCGCGACGAGGATGACAACACCACCCATGGTGGGCGTTCCCTGCTTAACCAAATGACGCTTGGGGCCGTCGGCGCGAACCTGCTGGCCGATACCCTCAACCTTGAGCAGCTTGATCCACCACGGCATGAGCAGCAGCGCAATGGCGGCGGCGATGCCAAGCCCCAAAAAAGCCTGATACGTTGGATACGAGGGATTGCCGAACATGGGCTAGCACACACCTTCCACAAAGCGGTCGAGCTCAACAAAGCGGGAACCCTTGACCAGTACAACATCATGTTTTTCAAGAGCGCCGCCCATGCGGTCGAGCACCTGCTGATAATCGGAGAACACCTGGATGCGGTCCTCGTCCATGCCCATCATACGCGCGGCATCGGCCATAAGCTGGGCCAGCTCACCACCCACACACGCCAGCATGTCGAGCTTCTTGGCGGCGGCATAAGCGCCCACGAGCTCATGCATGCGAGGAGCCTCATCGCCCATCTCGCCCATCTCGCCCAGGATCGCCATGCGAGACCCCGTGCACGAAAGCGAGCACAGCAGATCGAGGCCAGCAGCCATGGATTCGGCACTGGCGTTATAGGAATCGTCGATGACGCGGGCACCGCTCTTGGCGCGCTTGATCTCTTGGCGATGACCGGTAATCGTGAGGCCCCTAAAGGCAGCATCGATCTGCTCGGGCGTCACGCCCAGGCGATAGGCAACCGCGGCGGCCTTAACGGCATTAGGAACGGACTGCACGCCGGGGATGGCAAGCATGGTATCGGTTGTCTCGCCCTGACCAAAATCGAGAGTAAAGACCGGACGGCCCTCGTCATCAGCTCGAACGTCGCGGGCACGGACCTCATCATCGTCCGAGACGCCGGCCAGCATCACATCGATACCAGCAGGCTGGGCGAACGTATCGCGAATGAACGGCGTAAAGTCGTCCTCACCGCCCAAAACCAGCAGCGGCAAGAAGTCGCCGGCGGCGCACATACCCTGGACAATCTCGGCCTTAGCGCGGGCGATGTTCTCGCGGCTGCCCAAAATGCCGATGTGAGAGGTGCCGATCTTGCTCACGATGGCAAGGTTGGGATTGGCGGACTGGGACAGGCGCTCAATCTCGTGGAAATGATTCATGCCCATCTCGAGCACCAGGACCTCGGTATCGGCCGGAGCGGAAAGCACCGTGAGCGGCATGCCGATCAGGTTATTGAAATTGCCCTTGGTGGCCCAGACACGATAGCGCTTGGCGAGCACAGCGGCGAGCACGTCCTTGGTCGTCGTCTTGCCGATGGAACCGGTAATACCAACGACCAGGCAGCCAAGCTCCAGACGGTACGCGTGCGCCAAACGCAGCAGAAACTCCTCGGGATCATCGGTCAGCAAGATGGCACAGCCCCTGTCCTGCGCCAGCGAGACCAGCTCGGCCTCGGGCTCACGCGTCATCACGACGGCGCCGGCACCCGACTGGACGGCACGGGAAGCAAAATCATTGCCGTCGACGTTTTCACCGGGAAAGGAGACGAAAATCGTCCCTTCCTCGACCTGGCGCGAGTCGATAACGCACCCGCGGCATACCCGATCGACTTCTCCCGTCACGGTTCGGGCCCCTGTTGCGGCCGCGAGGTTGTTGACGGCGATCTCTATCATTGCAGCTCCCCTGTAAACCTAAATAATGCTATCGGCGTATTGTATCCCAGCGCCGCGCATGCGTGGTGCAGGGCATGTGAACACCCCTCATATGGGACAACAAACCTCGCCCCAAAGATTGTAACCCCCTACCTCGTGTGCGGGATACCCAGCACATCGAGCGCGTTGGCCATAATGGACTGGAACGGCACCGCAGCGGCATCTGAGCCGCTCGGCGTTCCGTCGAGCGTGATATAGCACAGCACCTTGGGCGATTGCGCCGGTGCAAAGCCCATAAAGGACGACATGTAATTCTCCTTGAGGTAGCCGCCGTTCTCGTCGGCACGTTCGGCCGTACCGGTCTTACCCGCCACGTCATAGCCGTCAACCGCGCCGCCAACGCCCGTTCCCTCGGACACGACCGTCTGCATGCACGATGTCACCTGCGATGCAGCGTCCTCCGAAATCGCGCGCTCACCTTCGCCCCAGTCCTTCTCGTCGCCTTTGCTGGACTTATAGAAGTGCGGGGTCATCATCACGCCGCCGTTGGCGATGCCGCCCACGGCGCGTGCGATCTCAATCGGCGAGACAGACAGCGCCTGTCCAAAGCTCATCGAGCCCAGCGTGGCGCCGTCATACTGGTCACGCTCCTTGACGATGCCCAGGCTCTCTCCCGGAAAATCGACACCCGAGCTGTGACCGATGCCCCACTTGTCCACATAAGCGGCAAAGTCGTCGGCACCAATCTTGCGTCCCACC
>UROC01000053.1 GCA_900549345.1 uncultured Collinsella sp. | reverse complement strand
GGACAAGGCGCCGCACATGGTCGAGGACGTTCTGAAAACCAAGCCCGGCCCCCGCCGGACAGGTCACACTACTCGCAGAGCAGCTTAGCGATCTGAACGGCGTTGGTTGCCGCGCCCTTACGGATTTGGTCGCCGCAGCACCAGAAGGTGATACCGCGCGCGGCCTCGGGGTTCGAGATGTCGCGACGCACGCGGCCGACCCAAATCAGGTCCTGGTCGGACGTATCCATCGGCATGGGGAAGCGGTCGTGTGCATCCTCGGCGCTCATGTCGTCAACCAGCTTGACGCCGGGAGCGGCAGCCAGCGCAGCACGGGCCTCCTCGACCGTAATGTCGCGCTCAAACTCGAGCGTAATGCTCTCGGAGTGCGAGCGCAGCACGGGCACGCGCACGCAGGTGCAGTTCACGCGCAGCTCGGGCAGATGCATAATCTTGCGACCCTCGTTTTGCAGCTTCATCTCCTCGGAGGTAAAGCCCTCCTCCTTGACGCCGCCAATCTGCGGAATCAGGTTGCTCGCGAGCTGGGCGGCAAATGCGCGCGGCTCGGGAATCTCCTCGCCACGGCCCAAGGCGGCCAGCTGAGCCTCGAGCTCGGCCATGCCGGGAGCGCCGGCACCCGAAGCAGCCTGATACGTCGAGACGATCATGCGCTTCACGCCGGCGAGCTGATGCAGCGGCCACGTAGGAACCAGGCCGATGATGGTCGCGCAGTTGGGATTGGCGATAAGGCCGTGATGCCACTTGATATCGTCGGCATTGATCTCAGGCACAACCAGCGGCACTTCGGGATCCATGCGGAAGGCGTGGCTGTTGTCGACCACGACGGCGCCGCGCTTGACGGCCTCGGGCAGCAGCTCCTTGGCGATATCGTCGCCGGCAGCGCCGAGCACGATGTCGCAGCCGTCAAAAGCCTCGGGGCAAGCTTCCTCAATCACGATCTGCTCGCCGCGGAACTCAACGGTCTTGCCCGCAGAGCGCGCGCTCGCCAGCAGCTTGAGCTTACCGACCGGAAACTCCTGCTCGTTGAGGCACTCGAGCATCTGGGTGCCCACGGCTCCCGTCGCGCCCAAAATAGCAACCGTGTACTGTTTCATGCTTCCCCCTTTAAAGGTTTTGGCTTTTGCCCGCACGCCGAGCAGGCCGATTATTGTTGCCAGTGTATACAAGAACGGGGCGGGCACGAAACCCGCCCCGTCGAAACGAAACCGAAACGAAACGCCCCGCCGTAGATTTTTGAGACATGACCAAAAATCTACCGAGCAGTCGCTACTTTTTGAGCGCGGCCGGGGCGGGATCGGCCGGCGCGGGAGCCTCCAGGTCAGAGACCTTCACAATGCCGTTCTCGTCGGAGAAGGCGCGGTAAATGGTCCGAATCGCCAGGTCGAAGTCCTTCTCCTCGACACCGATAATGATGTTGATCTCGTCGCAGCTCTGCGAAATCATGCGCACGCTCACGCCGGCCTGGCCAAGCATGCCAAACAGATGGCCCGAGATACCCGCGCGGCCGCGCAGGTTACGGCCGACGGTCGCAATGAGCGCCAAGCCCTCGACAACCTCAATCTCGAGCGGCTCGACCTCCTGCTGAATGTCGCCCACAAGCGAGTACAGCGAATCGTGAACGTCCTGCTCCTGCACCACGGCGCCAAAGCGGTCGACGCCGGTGGGCATGTGCTCAACGGAAACGTCATAGCGCTCGAATACCGAAAGCGCGCGGCGCATAAAGCCGACACGAGGCTTGGTACGGTCGCGGGCAACGTTGATGGCGACAAAGCCGCGCTTGCCGGTCACGCCGGTAATGATGGGCTCCGCCTCGCCCTCGTCGGCCGTCTCGCTAATGATGGTACCGGGATCCTGCGGCGCGTTGGTGTTCTTGATGACCAGCGGAATACCAGCCTCGCGCACGGGGAACACAGCCTCCTCGTGCAGGACGCTTGCACCCATGTACGAAAGCTCGCGCAGCTCCTCGTAGGTAACGCGGGCAATGGGCTGAGCCTCGGGAACAATACGCGGATCGGCGGAATAGAAGCCCGAAACGTCGGTCCAGTTCTCATACAGGTCGGCACCAAGGCATTTGGCCAGGATCGAGCCGGAAATATCGCCGCCGCCACGATCGAGTAGCTTAATCTGACCCTCACGCGTCGCGCCATAGAAGCCGGGCATAACAAAGCCGCCCTGCTGACCGTACTCCTGCACCAGCTCGCAGGTACGATTCATGCTGAGCGTACCGTCGTGATGGAACGCCACGACCGTCGCGGCATCCAGGAACGGCAGGCCCAGGTACTCGGCCATCAGGCGAGCGGTGAAGTACTCGCCACGACTCACGAGCTCCTCGGTGGAGTAGCCGCCCGAGCGGGCGCGCTCGGCAAAGGCCGCGAACTCCTCGCGGATGGGATAGGTGAGCTCCAGCTCGTCAGCGATATCAAAATAGCGCTGCCCAATGTCCTCGAGCAGCTCCTCGCACGACACGTGGTACTTAACGTGCGCGTTAACCAGGTAGAGCAGGTCGGTCACCTTGGTGTCGCCCTTAAAGCGGCGACCGCAGGCAGAAACCACCACAAAACGGCGGGCCGGGTCGGCATCGACAATGGCCTTGATCTTCTTAAAGTGTTCGGCGTCGGCGACCGACGAGCCGCCAAACTTGGCAATCTTAATCATGGGCTGGAGGTTACCTTTCTAAAAAGCCTCTGCGAACCTATTTTGCGCGCTCTGATACCATGGTTTCACCGATTGGGACCAAGGCATCCGAGGAGCAGTGTTATATGGGAACTTATCATAGTACACGAGGACGCACTTTATCGTGCTCAAGTAAGGTGGCAATCCGTACCGGCATCGCTCCCGACGGGGGTTTGTTTGTCTCGGACGAGCTGGGCACCCAGCAACTCGATATCAGCTCGCTTGCAGATAAATCGTACTTTGAAATCGCTCAAGATGTGTTGGGAATGTTACTGAATGATTACACAGACGAAGAAATTTCGGCCTGTGTGAATGAGGCATACCACGGCACGTTTGCGAGCGAAGAGGTCACGCCGCTCGTCAAACTCGACGCCGCACCGGGCGCCGACGCCCCTCAGACCTATGTGATGGAGCTCTTTGGCGGCCCCACGAGCGCCTTTAAGGACGTCGCCTTGCAGATGCTCCCCCGCCTTATGGCCCGCACCTCTGCCAAGGACGGCGGCGCCGAGCGCATCATGATCGTCACCGCCACGTCGGGCGACACCGGCAAGGCCGCGCTCGCCGGTTTTGCCGACGCCCCGGGCACGGGCATCACCGTTTTTTATCCCGAGGGCAAGGTCAGCCGCGTCCAGAACCTGCAGATGTCCACGCAGGAGGGCGACAACGTCGCTGTCTGCGGCATCCGCGGCAACTTCGACGATGCCCAGAGCGCCGTCAAGCGCATCTTTGCCGATAAGGAGCTTGCCGAGCGCCTGGAAGCCGTCGGTACGGTGCTTTCAAGCGCCAACTCCATCAATGTCGGCCGTCTGGTACCGCAGGTCGTCTACTACTTTGCCGCCTATGCGCAGCTGCTGCGCGCCGGCGCTATCGAGGCCGGCGACGCCGTGGAGTTCTGCGTGCCGACCGGCAACTTTGGCGATATCTTGGCCGGCTACTACGCCAAGCGCATGGGTCTGCCCGTCGCCAAGCTCGTCGTGGCGAGCGACAAGAACAACGTGCTGGCCGACTTCCTGACCACCGGCGTTTACGACCGCAACCGTCCGTTCTTCACGACCATCTCGCCGTCAATGGACATCCTTATTAGCTCCAACCTGGAGCGCATGCTGTACTTCCTGTCCGACGGCGACTGCGAGCTCGTTGCCGGCCTTATGGAGCAGCTTGCCCAGACCGGCCGCTACGAGGTGCCCTCCGAGCTGCTGGCCAAGATCCAGAGCGTGTTTGGCTGTGGCTGGGCCAGCGAGGACGAGGTCCGCGCCGCCATCAAGAGCTGCTGGGACGCCAACGGCTACGTGATCGACCCGCACACCGCCTGCGGCTATCACGTCTTTGAAAAAGTCACCCCCGCCGAGGGCGCCAAGGCCCGCGTGCTGCTTTCGACCGCCAGCCCCTACAAGTTCCCGCGCGCCTGCTGCGATGCCCTGGGCCTCGACGTGCCCGAGGACGACTTTGAGGCTATGCGTGTGCTCGAGCAGGCCACCAACACGGTCGCGCCGACCCAGCTCGCCGAACTCGAGGCCAAGCCCGTCCGCTTCGAAGACGTCTGCGACGTCGATGAGATGGCAAGCTACGTCGAGTCTGCAGCAAAACGAATGAGCACCAACTAAACCCCTTATTAAGCGCCGGCGAAAGCCGGCGCACCTTCTTTTATCAGATACCCACCGGGATGATGACGAACGTGCACAGCGTGCCTGGCTGTTTAGTTCGTCGCGAGTTCCGCACGCAAAGGAAAGCACTTAATGTGCTTTCCGTCTTGCGCAGGACTGTCCGAGCAGCGAACTAAACAGCCAGGCACGCCAGGAGGACTCACATGATCAAGATCACCGTCCCAGCAACGAGCGCCAACTTGGGCATTGGCTACGACACCCTCGGCATGGCCGTCAGCCTCTACTCGCACTTCACCTTCGAGCGCGCCGACAAGCTCACCATCACCGGCTGCCCCGAGGAGTTCCAAAACGAGAACAACCTGGTTTACGTGAGCTTTGTCGATGCACTGGCCGCATGGGGCGAGCCGGCTTTTCCCGTTGCCATCGACATTCAAACCGATGTGCCCGTCGCTCGCGGCCTGGGTTCCAGCTCCACCTGCGTCGTCGCTGGCATCATGGCAGCCGCCGCGCTGACGGGCCACACCGTCGACCGTGCCGAGCTCGTCCGCATTGCCACCGAGGTCGAGGGCCATCCCGATAACGTCGCCCCCGCTATCCTGGGCGGTGCCGTCTGCTCCTTTACGCCGACCGATTCGCTCCCCCAGTGCCTGCGCTACGAGGTAAGTGATCGCTTGCGTTTTATTACCGTGATTCCGCCCTACGAGGTACATACGAGCGAGGCACGCAAGGTCGTGCCGCAGGAAGTTCCGCTCTCCACCGCCGTATGGCAGATGGGCCGTATCGCCGGTATGACGCGCGGTCTTGAGTCCGGCAACCTCGACCTGATTGCCGCTGCCAATGACGACCGCATTCAGGAGCCCTATCGCCGCCGCCTCATCCCCGACTACAACGCCGTGCGCGACACCTGCCTTAACGGCGGCGCCAAGACCATCTGGATCAGTGGCTCCGGCTCGACCCTCATGGCTGTGACCGACGACACCATCGTAGCAAAGTTCCTGCAGGTCAAGCTGCGCGAGCAGTTCCCCAAGTGTGACACGCATATTCTGACGTGCGACACGGAAGGCGCTCAAATCGAGTACCTGTAGACATCGCCGATCGGTCTATCCGGACCACCCAGGGGCATCCCCTTAAAAACGTCCTCGCACTTGAGGCCCGCTTATCCTGCTCCTTCGGAGCTGCGGATAAGCGGGCCTCGTGCTGCGGAATGTTTTTAAGGGGATGCCCCTGGGTGGTCCTATGGCAACGTGGCTAGCGATGTCTACAGGGACCCACGCTTTGAAGGGGCGCCGGGCTGAAATTATGGCCTTTTATTGATAGGGGCTCTTACTAGATTGGAGCACTTATTAGAGGCAGGCCTCGGCGATGCGGCGCTTGAGTTCGTCGATGCCGGTGCCGGTCTGGGAGCTCGTGATGATTACGTTCTCAGCCGGGACGTTGAGCTGCTTTTTGATGGCTGCCGCTTGGCGGGCCTGCTGGGTGCGGCTGAGCTTGTCGGCTTTGGTGAGGCAGACGATAAAGTTGAACTCGTTGCCCTGCAGGTAGTCGATCATGTCATGGTCGAGCTTACTGGGGTCGTGGCGAATGTCCACCAGCGACACAACCAGGTTAAAGCTGCGCTCGGAGTCGAAAAAGTCGCCGATGAGCTCGGCCCAACGGTCGCGCTCGGCCTTGGAACGGCGAGCGAAACCGTAGCCCGGCAGGTCCACAAAGTGCACGTCGTCGGCCTCGAAGAAATTGATGTTGCTCGTCTTGCCCGGCGTGCTCGAAACCTTGACCAGGTTCTTGCGACCAAAGAGCTTGTTCATGATGGACGACTTGCCCACATTGGAACGGCCCACAAAACTCACCTCGGGACAGGTGGACTCGGGGATCTGCGAAACCTTGCCGTAGCTGGCGACGAACTTGGCAAGCTGGTAGTTAATGGAATCAGCCATGGACACTCCTTGGTCGTAGGTTCTTACAAAAGAGCGCGCTATTGCGCAGCAGCAATGCGGCGGACGATATCGAGCGTGATGTCACTTGCGACACGCGCGTACTCGAACAGATCGAACTCGCGCTCGCAAATTGCATCGTACGCCTCGTCACAATTATCGCTGATAGCGCGCAACACCAGGCAATCGACACCATTTTTGGTTGCGACATGGGCAATTGCCGCGCCCTCCATGCCGACACAATCGGCATGCGTCGCCTCGATAGCGTCGTTGCGCATGGCGGTGCCCGTCACAAAGCGGTTACCCGTGGCAATCGTGCCGACCAGGAATTGTTTGGCTCCCTCGTTCGAAGCGGCTGCATTTGTCGAAGCATCAACAAACCCACGCTCAGCAAGCACGTCGACGGCAATATCGACCAGCGCGGGTGTCGAGCCAAACTCCTCGAGCCCCGGTGCGGACTCGGCGATAAGCGCGGTATCGGTATCCAGATAGCGTAGGCGTTTGCCAATGACCACGTCGTCGATATGGAGCTTGGGGTTCAAACCGCCCGCAATGCCCGAAAACACAACAGCCTGCGGAGCATACTTGCTAATGAGGTGCTGTGTTGCAGCGGCGGCGTTCACCGTGCCCATGCCCGCCGTTGTGGCGACAACTGTCAGACCGTCGAGCCCACCGCTCACAACGGTCAAGCCTGCCTCCTGTACCATGCAAACGTTACTCAGCTCTTCCTTAATCTGCATGATCTCTTTTTCGAGCGCACCGATAATCGCGATGGTAGCCATACCATTCCCCAAACCTATACGAAATTCTCAACCACGGTATGGTACCAGCATTTTGTTTGACCTCGCCAAACGAACACGCTAAGCCAGTGCGGCTCGCGTATCAAACAGCGCCTTTGCAATCGCGGCCGTAACCTCACTCGAGCGGTCGCTCCACGACATCGATGTCATGACGCTCATGACATAGGTACGGCTATCGATGTCGATAAGGCCCGCATCGCATGTCTAATAGTAACCGTCCTCGCTTATCCAACCCGCCTTGTTACACATCTTAAAAGGTAGTCAATTTGGGACGGGCTTGTTAGCCGATGGCCGACCTGAGTTCGGCGCGGCGCTTTTTCATGCCGGCCATGACGGCGTTGCGCAGCTCGGGCATGCGCGCGGTATCCATCTGAGGCACGCCCTCGAGCTTATAGGGGATCCCCAGCTGCTCATATTTGACGATACCCATGGTGTGATACGGCAGCATCTCCAGACCGACCACGTTATGCCACGGGGCAATCAGGCGGCCGAGCGCCTCACACTCCTCCGCCGTGTCAGTAATGCCCGGCACCACCACGTGGCGAATAACGACCTTAATCTTGCGATGGGCAAGCTCATCGCCAAACGCCAGGATGCGTGCAGGATCGCAGCCGGTCAGCTTTTTATGCTCAACCGGATCGGCATGCTTGATGTCGAGCAGCACCATATCGGTCTCGTTGAGAACAGCATCGAACTTCTCGGGGTGGTTGGGGTCAAACGCATATCCGCAGCTGTCAAGGCAGGTATGCACGCGACCATCGGGGTTGTTGTGCATTACACGGAATAGGTCGGCCAAAAACTCAGGCTGCAGGAGCGGCTCGCCGCCGGACACCGTAATACCACCGCTGCGGTAAAACTCATGATTGCTCTGGAACTCGTCCATCAGATGCTCGACGGTCACCATGGTGCCGCCGTTAACCGACCAGGTATCGGGGTTGTGGCAATACGCACAACGCATGGGGCAGCCCTGAACAAACACCACAAAGCGGATGCCGGGTCCGTCGACCGTTCCCATCGTTTCAATCGAATGTACGCGGCCCAGGGTAAACGCAGAGTCCTCGGGGCGAGCGTCCACACCCTCAAGCGTCATCTCAGCCATTCCCGCTACCTTGCCTCTCTTTGGTTTTAGCTACATACATGCCAGAGCCATTCTAGCCCATACGCATGATGCTGAAACGGTTTAGCATTCAATTGGATTGCCCTATTTGACCGCACGCAAAAGCGGCGGGAAGGTTATCGCAACCCGCCCGCCGCCGTGGCAATTGATATCGATTACGCCAGCCCTTACGCCTTAAGCGTAAGCACCGCACCAAAGGCTGTCGGACCGCAATGGCTCGAGATGACGCCACCGACCTGAGTCCAGGTAACGTCCTTAAAGCCCAGATCATGCGCATAGACTTCCATATCGTCGCGCAGCTCCTCGGAAAGGCCCACTGAATACGCCAAACCAATGTGCGAGTAATCAATATCGCCCTTCGCAACCATGTGGTCAATAAAGGCACGGGCGCATTTGAGCATAGAGCCACGGAGCTTCTTGGTCGCCACGAATTTGCCACCCGTTACCTCAATGCAGGGCTTAATCTTGAGCAGATGGGCGCCAAGAAACGCGACGTTGGACAAGCGACCACCCGCCTTAAGGAAGGCAAGGTCCGTAGGAACAAAGCCCAGCAGCACGCGGTCCATCACCGAATTGGTAAAGGCGAAAATCTCGTCGACGGTGGCATCCGGATGGGCTTCGATATACTTGGCGGTCTCAACGGCGACAAGCGACTGGCCCACCGACACAAAGCGCGTATCCATGGAGAAGACGTAATCGCGGCCCTTTGCCGCAATCTTCGACGACTGATGTGAGCAGGTCGTAACCTCGGAATACGCAAGATGCAAAATGGTCGCATCGGGCCGCTCGGCGTGGATGCGGTCGTACACATGCGCAAAATCCGCCGGCGAGCAACCGCTGGTCTTGGGCATCACACCAAACTCGTTGCAGCGCGAGTAAATCTCAAGCGGGTCGATCGATCCGTCTTCGACGGTCTCGTCACCAATCGTGACATGCATGGGCACGCGCACGATGCCATAGCGCTCGCAGAGCTCCGGCGTCACATCCGAACCAGACTCAACCACGATTACGTACTTGCCCATTATCATCACAACCCATCTCGACGTTGGCATTTGAATATGTGACGCACGTCCGCCGTCCTGCTGCAGAACGGCCTCCAAGCGCCAAAGAGACGCCGCCCCTTGCACACAACAAAGGACAGCGTCTCCCTGGAAAACTCCGTGCTTATCTGAGATTCTACACGGTTTATTAAGGAGTGTTACTTATTCCGCAAACGGTAGCTATACGCGATAAACGGTAGCAAGCAAGAATCCAGAACGCTCAACCCATTAGGAGAGTTCCGCCTAATGGGTGACTACACAGGACCCCGCCGGGGCTGTTTGGGCTACCTCCCAAAATATTCCGCAGGACGCAAGAAGCCCTCGCCGCACGAAGTGCGCAGCGAGGGCTTCTTGCATGTCCGAGGACGTTTTGGGAGGTAGCCCAAACAGCCCCAGCGATCCTGCGGGAGCTAAACCCCTTTAGAACTTGTTGTGGAAGGTACGCGAAATGACCTCGTCCTGCTGCTCCTTGGTGAGCGTGTGGAAGTTCACGGCGTAGCCGGAAACGCGAATGGTCAGCTGCGGGTACTTCTCGGGGTGAGCCTGAGCGTCGAGCAGCGTCTCACGGTTGAAGACGTTGATGTTCAGGTGGTGGCCACCCTTCTCGGCGTAAGCGTCGAGCATGTGGACCAGGTTATCGGCCTGAGTCTCGGAAACTTCAGAAACCTTCATAATGTGTCTCCTTCGATCGATAGGCGCCGGCCGAAACCGGCGCACTAATCAGTAATCGTTATTGTTAGTATAGCACTAACAATAGTTACTCGCCCAGCTGATCAAGGTCGATATCACCAAAGAACACCTGGTCCTCCTTGCCGAGCGCACCCGGGATGATGGAGAAGGTGTTGGAGATGCCGTCCTGAGCATCACGGAACGGGAGCTTGGAAACCGAAGACAGCGAAGCGATGGCGCCGTGGCTATCGCGCTTGTGCATGGGGTTAGCACCCGGGGCGAACGGCTGGCCAGCCTTGCGGCCGTCGGGCGTGGAGCCGGTCTTCTTACCGTACACGACGTTGGAGGTAATGGTCAGAACCGAGGTCGTAGGCACGGAGTTGCGGTAGGTGTCGTTCATGCGGATGTACTCCATGAACTGGTGCACAACGTCGTGAGCGATCTGGTCGACGCGGTCGTCGTCGTTACCGTACTTGGGGAACTCGCCCTCGGTCTCGAAGTCGACGATGATGCCGTTCTCGTCACGGACGGGGTGGACCTTGGCGTACTTGATGGCGGACAGGGAGTCAGCCACGACGGAAAGGCCAGCGATGCCCGTAGCGAACCAGCGATGCACGTGCTTGTCGTGCAGAGCCATCTGGATGCGCTCGTAGCAGTACTTGTCGTGCATGTAGTGAATGATGTTCAGCGAGTTGACGTACACGCCAGCGAGCCACTTCATCATGTCGTTGTACTTGGCCACAACGTCGTCGTAATCGAGCGTATCGCCCTCGACGGCGCGGTACTTGGGGCCGACCTGCTTCTTGGAGACCTCGTCAACACCGCCGTTGAGCGCGTAGAGCAGGCACTTGGCCAGGTTGGCACGGGCGCCGAAGAACTGCATCTCCTTGCCGATGCGCATGGAGGACACGCAGCAGGCGATACCGTAGTCGTCGCCGTGGTAAACGCGCATGAGGTCGTCGTTCTCGTACTGGATCGAGGAGCTGGCGACAGAAGTCTTGGCGCAGAACTTCTTGAAGTTCTCGGGCAGACGGGTCGACCACAGAACGGTCATGTTGGGCTCGGGGCTGGTGCCCATGTTCTCGAGCGTGTGCAGGTAGCGGTAGCTCATCTTGGTAACGAGCGTACGGCCGTCGACACCCATGCCGCCGATGGACTCGGTGACCCACTGCGGGTCGCCGGTGAACAGGGCCTGGTACTCGGGGGTACGGGCAAACTTAACCATGCGAAGCTTCATGATGAAGTGATCCACGAACTCCTGAATCTGCTCCTCGGTGAAGGTACCGTTGGCAAGGTCGCGCTCAGCGTAGATGTCGATGAACGTGGAGGTACGGCCGATGGACATAGCGGCGCCGTTCTGCTCCTTAACGGCAGCGAGGTAGGCGAAGTACATCCACTGGATGGCCTCCTGCGTGTTGGTAGCAGGGTTGGAAATGTCGAAACCATAGGTCTCGGCCATCATCTTGAGCTCGCCGAGGGCGCGAATCTGCTCCTGCAGCTCCTCACGGTCGCGGATGTTGTCGGCGGTCATGACCGTCGGGGTGGAAGCCTTCTGGGCCTCCTTGTCCTTGATCAGGTAGTCGACACCGTACAGGGCGACACGACGGTAGTCGCCGATGATGCGGCCGCGGCCATAGCCATCGGGCAGACCGGTGATGATGTGGGCCGAACGGCAGGCGCGCATCTCGGGGGTGTAGACATCGAAGACGCCGGCGTTGTGGGTCTTGCGCTCGAAGGTGTAGCGCTCGACAACGTTCTCGTCGACCTTGTAGCCGTGCTGGCTGGCGGCCTGGCAAGCGATGCGGATACCACCGTTGACGTGCAGCGCGCGCTTGAGCGGCTTGTCGGTCTGGAGGCCGACGATGGTCTCCTTGTCGCGATGGGCGTTATCGATGTAGCCAGCGGGGTGGCTCACGATGCCCGTGACGGTCTTGGTGTCCATATCGAGGACACCGCCCTGCTCGCGCTCCTTAAGCAGCAGGTCGAGAACCTCGCCCCACAGCTCCTTGGTACGCTCGGTCGGGCCGGCGAGGAACGACTCGTCGCCCTCGTAGGGGGTGTAGTTCTTCTGGATGAAGTCTCGGACGTCAACCTCTCCCGTCCAGATGCCTTCCTTGAAGCCTTCCCATGCCTCCTGCATTGTGTAACCACGCTCCTAGTTACGTGTAATGCGGCGCTCTCTCACACCGCTGCTTATTGAATTCTTGAATTATCGGCTTGCACTACCGGCTTCTTCCGTTCTTCACCACACATTGGTACAGGGAAAAACGTTTGTCCACCTTGGAACTGCAACCCAAAACCCAAGATTTCACCCGTTTGAGAAGGATAACATAGCCACCCCCTTCATCAGGGCTGTTATATGTTTCTTTTTTTATACCATTAGGGCGTTTTTAACAAATCCGCAGGAAATACGAGTACGAACAACTACCGTTCACCGATTTGTTTGGTATTTTTCCTTGCCTTTGTACGACGTTCACTCTAGCTGTTATGCCAGTTTTAGCAGGGTAAAGTGCCCCAGAGACCCCGCAGAAACTGCAGGGCGGCCACGGGATTTCCCCCGGGGCCGCCCTGTGGCATGGCTAGTTATTTAGCTTTGGTTGCCGTTTGGCATTAGGCGGCTGCGGAGGCCTTGTCGGTCGCTGCCTTGCTGTGGCCCTGGCCCTCAAAATGCTTGTAGCACCAGCTGGTGACCAGCGGGGTCAAAATGGCCGTCACGATAGCACATGCTGCAACCTGCGCCGTAGCCGTCGCGAGCACCGCGCCGCCGTACATGGCCTCGTTGACGCTTGCCATGGCAGCAGGCGTGGCCACATTGGCTCCGGCGCAGCTCGAAATGGCCGCACCTGCGACACCCGTACCGCCCGTGAGCTTATCAACCGCGATGACGGGAATTGCAAAGACCACCGAGCAGATCACGCCGAGCAGAATACCGGGAAGACCGCCATTAATGAGCTGGCCAAAGGTCATGGTCGAGCCCATGGCAAAGAAGACGAGCACGATGATGGCGGAAAGTGCCGGTGCCATCATCTTCTTAAAGCTCGGGAAGAGGTTACCCAGAATAATGCCGACGACGATCGGCAGGATGGCGCCCACGAGCGACCAGCCGATCGGAGCCTGACCGGCAGCGCCGAGCACGATCATCGTGACCGGAGGGCCGACAACCAGCGTGGTGATGGCGACGGCGCCACGCTCGGCCTCATTGCCCATGGTGCCCATCAGGCCAGCGTACATAGCGTTGTTGGCGCCGGTGCAAGCGGCCAGCATCACCATGGCAGAGATGCCAAACAGGTTGTCGTTGAATACATAAAGGATGAGCAGCGACACGGCAACGACCACGATCTGCTTGACGGCGATGATAATGGCGCCGCGGGCAGCGGCGGCAGGAGCACTCTCAAACGAAATCGTCGTACCGACGATGAGCAAAAAAGCGCCCACGAGCGGTCCTGCACCCTGCTGGGTCATACCAAGCGTAAAGCTGCCGAGCGTTTTGAACAGGTCGGGGAATAGCGTGTTGAGCAAGCAGCCCAGCAAAAGCGGCACCAAAATATTGGCACCCGGGATGGAGGACATCTTAAAGAACGGCTCCTTTGCCGCCGGCGCCTCCACCGCAGTCGATTCACTCATATATATCTCCTTTGGATGCATGCGAATCGTAGCCGCACGCGCCTATGTCAGAAAGAAGGCGACGGTCCCGAGTCGCAGGAACCGTCGCCGAATAATCGTCGTGGGGTATTACCCGTCCAGAACGATGCCGCCGTCGCAGTCGCCGATCTCGCCGTTCACGAAGCTGGCGAGGTCGGAAGCGAAGAACAGCACCATCTGCGCAGGCTCGCTGGCCTGGGCGGCGCGGCCCAGAGGAATACCGTTGATGATGCGCTG
>UROC01000052.1 GCA_900549345.1 uncultured Collinsella sp. | reverse complement strand
GCAGGTCGTCCATGACGGCCTGAGCGTGGCTGCGTTCCATTACGTGCAGTCGAGCCATAAGATCCCCTCTCACATGGCAGCCCGGAGGCGAGGCCGGGCGAAATTGCTACACGCAACACACTGACCTAAATAGTTATTTGGCAGCAACACGGTTCGGCAGGCGGTATGAAACGTCGTCCTCAGCGGTGAAAAAGAACATTACCGCAGATAAATGCCATATTTGATAAAACGCGTTACCAAATGACAATGCCCCGCCCACGCAATCACGTGGACGGGGCATTGGTCAAGTTTTACGGTCAGCGGCTCTTTTGTGCCAGCGACCTTCTGTCTTTAGCTAAGCTCGGGCCAGTAACCCTTGTTGGCCTCGATCATGTCGTCGAGAACTTCCTTGGCGACCTTCATCGAAGGCACGGTCTTGTTGAGGGTAAAGGCCTTGAGTGCCTTCTCGTACGAACCCTCGATCGTAGCCTCGACCACGAGCTTCTCGGAGTTCAGCTGCTGCATCATGAGGCCCTGCTGGAACAGCGGAATGTTGTCGCGGCTGATGACCTCGGGACCGTTCTTACCAATGTAGGCAGGCAGCTCGACCATAGCGTCGTAGGGCATGTTGGGAATAGCGCCCTTGTTCTCGCAGATGACCAGGAAGCGCTGCTTGGTGTCGTTCTTCAGAGCGATAGCCAGATCGGCAATCCAGTCGCCGTGGCTGCCCGCATAGAACGTGCTCTCGTCGATCTCGCCCGTCTTCTCGTAGTGGTCGATGCCGTCGAAGAGGTTCTTCTCGCGCGTCTCCTCAACCTCGTTAGCACGGGTGCGCTCGGGGTTAGAATGCTCGACGAACTCCTTCTGCTGCAGGTAGTAGTTCAGATACGTGTTGGGCAGGTACTCCGGGAAGCACTCCATGATCTCGTACTCGCCCTTCCAGACGTAGTACCAGCTACCCTTGGTGTGGCGGTTCTGCTCGGGATGCTCGTCAGTCGCCTCCTCGGGCTTCTTGGACATCAGCGAGCTCATGCCCTTGAGGTACGAATCGGGCAGCAGGATCTCATGCTCCTTGATGTACTCGCGCAGCTGCGGGAGCACCTCCTCGCCCTTGTGGCGGATCGAGGTGAACCAACCAAAGTGGTTGAGACCAAAGTAATCGTACTCAACATCCTTCTTGTCGATGTCGAGCGCAGCGCAAACCACGTCGATAATCGCGATCGGCATGTCGCAGATGTTGATGATGCGAGCGTTGGGACGCAGCACGCGGCAGCCCTCGGAGACAATGGCAGCAGGGTTGGAGTAGTTGAGAATCCAGTAATCCTTCTTGGCGTACTTCTCAACGTCATCGATCAGCTCGACCATGGGGAAGATGGTGCGCATGCCATAGGCAAGGCCGCCGCAACCGCAGGTCTCCTGACCCACGCAACCGTGACGCAGCGGAATCTTCTCGTCCTGCTCGCGCATGGCGTAGCCGCCCACGCGCATCTGGGCAAACACGAAGCTCGCGTCGGTAAAAGCCGTCTTTTTGTCGGTGGTCACCGTAAGCTTGATGTCCAGGCCGAGGTCCTCGTGCAGAATCCAGTCCACGAGCACGCCGATCTTGCGCTGGCGCTCCTCGTTGATGTCGTACAGACGAATCTCGTCAACGTCGAGCTCGTCCTTGCGAAGAGCGATGGACTTGACGATGCCGGGGGTAAAGGTGGATCCGCCACCACACAGAGTAATGATCATTGTTTACTGCTCCTTCTCAATTGCGTTTTCGACCTTGTCGCGCATCTCGGCGACCTTCATGCCAAAGATGATCTGGATATTGTTGCCGTTGCGGTTGATGCCGCTGTTGGGCACGTGGTTGATGAGGCTCTCATCGATGAGGTCCGGGTTCTTAACGTTCACGCGAAGACGCGTAAAGCAGTTCTCGAGCTCCTCGATGTTGTCCTTGCCGCCAAGACCTGCGACCAGGTCGGCAATGCCTGCATCGACGCCCTCTGCGGGGGCTGCGGCAACAGCGCCCTGCTTCACCGCGACAGACGCGGCGGCCTCGCCCTCGGCAACGGACTCGGCGAGCTCGGACTCCTCCTCGCGGCCAGGCGTGTGGAGGTTGAGCTTCTTAATCAGGAAGGTGAAGAGGAAGAAGTACAGAGCGGCGTTGACGACTCCGAGCACGAGCATCATCGGCCAGTTGGTCTTATCGACACCAAGGACCAGGTTGGAAACCACGATGTTGATGATGCCGCCTGCAGTCGAAGCGGGCACGGAGAGGACCTTGAGCAGGACCAGGAAGATACCGGAAAGAACCGAGTGGACGACAAAGAGCACGGGAGCGGCAAAGACAAAGAGGAAGTCCATGGGCTCGGTGACGCAGGAAAGCACGGCGGTGATGATCAGCGGGATGATAACGGCCTTGGTCTTGTCCTTGTTCTGCTTGTAGGCGGTGAAGATAAAGGCGAGACCGATACCGATGTAGGGCCACAGGTTGTTGAAGGTGTAGCTGTTGAAGTAGGTGCTATCGGAGAAGGGCTGGCCCGTCATTGCCATCTCGGCAACACGGATGGGATAGGCGCCGGCGATAACCTGATCGCCCAGCGTAAGGGTGCCGCCCACATCGGAGAACTGGAACGGGGTGTAAATGAGGTGGTGCAGACCGGTGGGAACGAGTAGCTTGTTGAGCATGCCGTAGATAAACAGACCGATGTTGCCCGACTCCTTAATGATTCCGGCAACGGAGGAGATGGCACCCTGGACAGGAGGCCAAACGATGCAGAAGCCAGCGCCCATGATCCAGGAGATGATGATCATGATCAGGAACGGGAAGCGAACGCCCGAGAACATCGAAAGAGCAATGGGGAACTGCTTGTTCGAGTACTTGTTGAACACGGCACCGGTGATGCAACCAAGAATGATGCCGCCAAACACGCCGGTATCGAGGACCTGAATGCCCATAACGGTGCTCTGGCCGGTTCCGGTAAGGCCGAGCATGCCGCTCGCCTCGGCAAGAGAGCCGGTGGCGTTGAGCACGATGTTGTTAGCCTGCAGGAACAGGAAGAACGACATCAGGGCGATCAGCGAAGCGTGGCCCTTGTTCTTCTTTGCCATGGCACCGGCGATGCCCACGCAGAACAGAATCGAAAGGTTGTTGATGATAAACATCAGCGACTGATAGACAACGGCGCCTACAAGCTGGAACGGACCGGAGCCCAGCACAGGGATCACGGCGCAGATGGTCTTGTTGGTCAGAATGATGCCCACGATGAGCAGGATGCCGGCAACCGAGAGATACATCATCGGCTGAACGATCGACTTCGCGAACACCTCCAACGGCGCTTTGAAATTGAACTTCTTTTTTGCGGTCATAGCGGTACTCCCCTTCCTTTTCCGCAAATTAAGACAGGTGTGCCCTGGACAAGACCATGAGCCTTGTCTTATATCAATCGATGTGCGGGCACGTTATGCCTAGAGACCAGGTTCTCCAAGCAGGTTAACAATGTGATATGCGAGATAACTCTTCTCGGCATTGGTAACGACAACGTTATAGGTAGACGCTAAGTGGTCGGCAATTGACTCCGCGCACGAGAACGCCCTCGGATACGCCGTTTCATCGATACGGAACAGCGCGTCGCCATTGACCTGCCCGGCCGCAGGATCGAGCGCTCGCTGCGCAAAAAACTGCAGATGGCGAACGAAACGCTCGTACGGCAACGAGGTGACGTCAAGGGTCGTGGCATAGTGCTCGGAAACAATCGCGAGCACGTCGCGAACAAGCTGGACCGAAACAATCAGACGGTCAGAGCGCTGCGGCATGGTGGCGTTGACGATATGCAGCGTAATAAAACCCTGCTCTTCTTCGCTCATCTGGATGCCCATATACTCCTTGACAATCTGCAGCGCACGGCCCGCAAGCGCATACTCCTTGCGATAGAACTGCTGGATCTCGAGCAGCAGCGGGTTCTCGCAGGAGACGCCCTTGCGCTCGCGCTCCAAAGCAAGGCTGATATGGTCTGCAAGAGCAATGAGAATCTTGTCGTTGACATCAACATTGAGCTCTCGACGGAGCATCTGAACAATGTCCTCGGCAATCACGAGGTTGACGGTGGGAATGGACTCCAAAAGATGTGCCAAGCGATCAATCGTACGCGAATCCTGAGAAGTGCCCTCCTGCAGCGCATAGGTCTTTTCGACCGATGCTTCATCGATAGCGTCGCCGGCATGACGGCCAAAGCAGAGGCCTCGACCGATGACAATGAGCTCGGAGCCATCGTCCGAAGTGACC
This sequence comes from uncultured Collinsella sp., assembly GCA_900549345.1. GTDB lineage: Bacteria > Actinomycetota > Coriobacteriia > Coriobacteriales > Coriobacteriaceae > Collinsella. The sequence goes on along the minus strand of UROC01000052.1, from coordinate 9,701 downwards.
ATTGCGACGTTATTGTTGAAAACTCGCTTGATAACCACGGTACCCACCACAAGAATTTACTCGGAAAGCCAGACGACAGGCTCTTTAACAGCAACAGGGCCGGAAGCATGCTCACGAAGAGTCGAGTTCTCCGAGCGCTCGCACACGATAACGAAGACCGTGGGGTCGAAGCCAGCGGCGCGAACCGCGTCGAAATCGACCTCGACGAGGGGCTGGCCCGCGTCGACATGGTCACCCTGAGCAACAAGCGCATGGAAGCCCTTGCCCTCAAGTTTAACAGTGTCGATTCCGATATGCAGCATCACCTGAGCAGAGCTGTCGTCGGACATGATGCCCAGCGCGTGCTCAGTCGGAAACAGCGCCGCGACGGTGCCGGAAACAGGAGCGCACACCGTTCCCTCTTGGGGAACCACGGCAACGCCATCGCCCACGGCACGGCTGCTAAAAGCGGGGTCATTGGTATTTTCTAGATGAACAAGCTCGCCGGAAACGGGAGCGAGGATTTCGAACTCGGAAGTTGCAGTCTTCTGCTCATCCGAACCGCCCATCAGGCGAGAAAAGAAACCCATGGTGGCATGTCCCTTCATAAATATAGCCCAACCAAAATCAAGCGAATGCGTCCATAGAGACGCATCCGTTCAAAGACTTTGGTTAGGCCCACGTCCGAGGGACTCGGTAACCTTCCGCATTTCTTTTACGGGAGCTATTGTAGACAAGCCCAAAGCCAGAATAGTCATTACGACCGGTGAGCGGTATTTTTTCTTCGATAAACGGTATTTAAGCGGCACTTAGGGACGATCCTTTTCTGCCGGCACCCAGGGACACTCCTCGCTCTGGTGCAAAGGGGTGGTGCAAAGTAACCCGACCTCTTTGCACCAAAAAGGGCCCCGAGCATAATCTGCTCGGGGCCCAAACTCATCTCGCCTCACCGCGCGACGGGTGTGTTACTTGCGCTTGCCGCCGCCGTCACCGGGGCGACGGGAGCTGCCGCCGCGCTTGCCGCCGCGGCTGTTGCCATAGCTGCCACGGTTATCGCGACCGCCGGCACGGCCGCCACGGGAGCCTGCCTGGTTGCCGCCACGCCCGCCGCGATAGCCGCCACGGCGCTCCTCGCGGGTGTCGTCGTAGTTGCGCCAGTCATCGCGACGATCGCGGCTGGCACGCGGGTCGCGACGATCACGCGACTCATTCGAACGACCGGCGCCGCTGCGGCCACCGTTGCCACGAGCACCCTCGCGACGCTCGCCGCCACGGCCACCCTCGCGGCCTCCGCGCTCGTCAAAGCGCTTGCCGCCGCGGGTACCACGCTCGTCACGCGAACCACGGCCTTCGCCACCACGGCGCTCATCGCGCTCGCCATCGCGACCGGAGCGACGACGGTCACCCGAGCCGCGCTTGCCGCCGCGCGAACCACGGCCCTCGTCCTCGCGCTCAACACGACGACGACCGCCACGGTCCTCGTCCTCACGACGACGGCGGTGTGCCTCGCCCTGGAACTGCTTGGCACGACGCTCGGCGCGGTTGCCGCGCGCAGGCTGCTCAGCGGCACCAGCACCAGCGCGTTCCTCGGCAGCCACCTCGCGAGCCACGCTCTCCACGGCCTCGTCCACGCGAGCCTGAACGCCCTCGCGCACGCGGGTCTTGCCGCCGCGCTTGGGACGGCTCGGGCGCTCGCCGTCGCCACGACGCTCGTCGCGACCGCGGTTGGAACGACCAGCCACGTCGCCGTAATCGTCGCCGTTACGCTTGCCGTCGCGACGCGCCTGCTCAAGCTTCTTCTTGCTCTTGGACTTGCCGCGCTTGGTCTTCTTCTTCACCTTAAAGGCGGCAGGATCGCGCTCGGGATCGACGGCGGGCGGGTTGGGACCCACATGCAGTTCGCCGGCTTCGTAGATGTCGGCGGTCTTGTCCATGAGCTTCTCGATCTCGTAGAACTCGTCCACGTCCTGCTCGGTCACAAACGTGATGGCCCAGCCCAGCTCGCCGGCGCGGCCCGTACGGCCAATACGGTGGATGTAGTCGGTCGGCTCGGCCGGCACGTCAAAGTTCACGACGTAGCGCACGTCGCTAATGTCGATGCCGCGGGCGAGAACATCGGTTGCCACCAGCACGTCGACGGTGCCGTCGCGGAAAGCCGAAAGCGCGCGCTCGCGCTGGGCCTGGCTACGGTTGCCGTGAATCGCGGCAGCCTTGATGCCTTTACGCTCCAGACGACGGCAGCAGCTGTCGGCGCGGTGCTTGGTGCGCATAAAGACGATGGTGCGCTCCGGGCCCTCCTTCTTGAGGAACTCGGGCAGCAGGTTGTTCTTGGCCTCGATGGACACCGGGAACACAAACTGGTCGACGGTGTCGGCGGTCGACGTGGCGGGCGCGATCTCCACGCGGGCCGGATCGCTCACCAGGTCGGTGATCTCGCCCACGGCTTCCTCGTCAAGCGTCGCCGAGAACAGCAGCGTCTGGCGCTCGGACGGCGTCTCGCGCACAATGCGGCGGACGGCGGGCAAAAAGCCCATGTCGAGCATGCGGTCGGCCTCGTCGAGCACCAGTACCTTGACCTCGTCCAGGTGGCAGGCGCCCTGCTCGATCAGATCGACCAGACGGCCCGGCGTGGCGACCAGGATATCGCAGCCGTACTTGAGTGCCGCGGTCTGCGGCTTGTAGCTCACGCCGCCCACGACGGTCACGGCAACGTGGCCCGTGACGTCGGCGATTTTGCTCGCGACCTCGTCGATCTGCTGGGCAAGCTCGCGCGTGGGGGTGATGACGAGCATCACGGGACCGCGACCGTTGCCCTCGGGCTTCTTGGCACCGCGACGGCGGTTGCGGCCGCTGCGCTCGCGCACAGGCTTGGGCGGAGCGATGTGCTCCAGGTTGTTCATGGTCGGCAGCAAAAAGGCAGCCGTCTTGCCGGTGCCGGTCTGAGCGGCGGCAAGCAGGTCGCGACCCTCGAGCACCACGGGGATGGAGCCGGCCTGAACGGGCGTGGGCGCCGTGTAGCCCAGGTTCTCGATAGCACGAAGCATCTCGTCCGAAAGCCCCAGCTCGTCAAAGGCGGGCAGGCTCTCGGTAGCGGACTCAACGGTCTCGGCGGCGCTGGCCTCGTCGGCCGCATCGAAGGCAGCCTGGGTCATGGCCTCGCGGGCCTCGTCCAGAATCTCGGCGTCCGTGACGTCGGATACAGAATTACGCATATGTTGTTGTTCCTTATCTGCACGCGTTATGGGCACGGCATGCGGCCGCGCGGGGCGTGCTTGGTAGTGCGCTAATACATACAAAACAGGTGCGCACAGAGAGGACGTTGCTCAGCACGCTGGCGATCGCTTTGGCAGCCCTATCACGCGCCGTCCAGACGCAGCAGCTCTAAGCGATGGAGCAGATTCGCCGCGGGTTAGTATACCCGTGCTTCGCATGCCCCCACGTAAACCACAGATGACGGAGCGGACGAGACGGGCCTGGGCCGATTGTCTCAATCTGTAACAGTTACGAGACAAAACCGGGTCTACACGTTACAGATTGAGACGAACTCAAACATCGCAAAACATAATCTCGATCTGTAACAGTTAGAGGTCATTTTCCCCGCTAGATGTTACAGATCGAGATGTTTGACATGAGCTGCCAACGATTGAGCAGCCACCCGCATCTGTAGCGAAATGTCATACATTTTCATCCCCACTGGACACCCCCAGGGGGTATGGGTGTATAGTATCGGCAGGTTAACAATTCCAACACCGAACTGCAGAAAGGAGAAACCATGGCTCAAGATAAGTTCGACGTGGGCGGCATGACATGCGCCGCCTGCCAGGCGCATGTGGATCGCGCCGTGAGCAAACTCGACGGCGTCCAAAGCGTCGCGGTCAACCTGCTCGCCGGTTCCATGATGGTCGACTACGACCCCGCGCAGGTCACCTCCGACGACATCTGCACCGCTGTCGACCGCGCGGGCTACTCGGCCTCGCCCATCAGCACGGGCACCGACGCTGTCCAAAGCGGAAGTGCGCAAGCCAGGTCCGGCGCCGCGCATATGGAGTCACCGACCAAAAAGTTGGAGGCCGCCGCCTCTGCCATGCGCACCCGCCTCATCGTCTCGATCATCTTCCTCATCCCGCTGTTCTACATAGGCATGGGGCACATGCTCGGTTGGCCACTGCCCGGCGTCTTCACCGACCATGCCCACAGCATGACGCTCGCCCTCACCGAGCTCGTCCTGCTCATCCCCATCGTCTATGTCAACGACGCGTACTTTATCAATGGGTTTAAATCGCTCGCGCACGGCGCGCCTATCATGGACGCCCTCATCGCCGTGGGCGCCACCGCGTCCATCGCCTGGTCGCTCTACGCCATGTTCATCATGGCCGACCAGCTAGCCGCAGGTCAGGTGCACGAGGCCATGATGACGAGCATGGACAACCTATATTTTGAGAGCGCCGGCACCATCCTGTCGCTCGTCACCGTGGGCAAATACCTCGAGACGCGCAGCAAGTCCAAAACCGGCGGCGCTATCGAGGCGCTCATCGACTTAGCACCCAAGACCGCGACCGTCGTGGCCGAGGACGGTATCGAGGCCACCGTCGACGTCGATGCCATTCTGCCCGGCCAGGTGCTGCGTGTGCGCCCCGGCGAGTCCATCCCCGTTGACGGCGTGGTGCTCGATGGCAGCTCGGCCGTGGACGAAAGCGCGCTCACCGGCGAATCCATTCCCGTGGAGAAGACCGCCGGCGACACTGTCAATGCGGCCACGGTCAACCGCACCGGCTCGTTTACCTTCCGCGCCACGCGTGTGGGTGCCGAGACATCGCTCGCCAAGATTATCCAGCTCGTCGAGGACGCCAACGCCACCAAGGCGCCCATCGCCCGCATGGCCGACAAGGTCGCCGGCGTGTTCGTGCCCGTGGTGTTTGTAATCTCTGCCGTAGCTTTTGTGGCGTGGATGGTGCTGACCGGAAGCGTCAACGAAGCGCTTACCTCCGCCGTCGCCGTGCTGGTGATCAGTTGTCCGTGCGCGCTCGGCCTGGCCACGCCCGTCGCTATTATGGTGGGCACCGGCAAGGGCGCCGAGATGGGCATTCTGTTTAAGAGCGCTGAGGCGCTGGAGAACCTGCGCAGCGTGGGCACCGTGGTGCTCGATAAGACGGGCACGGTCACCCGCGGCAAGCCGGCCGTGACCGACATTGTGGTTGTCGCGCGCGCCGACGGCTCGCCCGCTATGAGTGAAAAGGCGTTACTGAAGCTCGCTGCCGCGCTGGAGCGCTCGAGCGAGCACCCGCTGGCCGAGGCGATCATGGCCGAGTGCGAGGCACGCGGAATTGTCGCGCGCATGGTCGAGGACTTTGCCGCCGTGCCCGGTCGTGGCGTAACGGCGCGCGAGGGGCAGAATGTCATCGCAGCCGGCAACGTGCGCCTGATGGACGAGTTGGGCGTTAGCGTGCCCGCGGGTCTTGCCGAGCAATTTGCCGCCGAAGGCAAGACGCCGCTGTTCTTTGCCAAGAACGGCGAGCTTGTCGGCACCATCGCCGTGGCTGACGAGGTCAAAGAGACGAGCGCCGAGGCCATCGCTGCGCTCCGCAAGCTCGGCGTCGACGTGCGCATGCTCACCGGCGACAACCGCGTGACGGCCGAGGCCATCGCCCGCCGCGTGGGGCTGAGCAGCGAGCAGGTCATCGCCGACGTCCTCCCCGCCGACAAGGAGCGCCACGTGCGCGGGCTGCAGGATGCGGGCAGCAAGGTCGCCATGGTGGGCGACGGCATCAACGACTCCCCCGCCCTGGCGCGCGCCGACGTGGGCCTTGCGATCGGCACCGGCGCCGACATCGCCAAGGAGGGCGCCGACGTGGTGCTCATGCGCAGCGATCTCATGGACGTCGCCCGTGCCATCGAGCTGTCACGTGCCACAATCCGCAACATCAAGCAGGACCTGTTCTGGGCGCTGTTCTACAACGGCATCGGCATTCCGCTGGCGGCGGGCGTGTTCTTCCCCCTCACCGGTTGGCAGCTCTCGCCGATGTTCGGCGCCGCGGCCATGAGCCTGTCGAGCGTGTGCGTCGTAAGCAATGCTCTGCGCCTGAAATCCTTTAAGCCTAAAGTGGCAAAATAAGCTCACCATTAAGTCCATTTAGAACGGGTTTTCCAGGTGCCCGAGATTGACCTGAAAGAGGAGCGACGCGTACTTTGGTACGCGAGCGACGGCTTGAAGGTCAAGGTCGGGTGCCTGGGAAAGCCGACGCAACAGAGAGGAATACCCATGCGTTACACAATCAAGACTTCCGGCCTCATGTGCGGCCACTGCGACGCCACCGTCGAGACCGCGCTGCTCAACGTGGCCGGCGTGACCGATGCCGACGCCGATCACGAGACCCAGACCGTCCAGGTGGAGTGCGCCGACACCGTGACCGCTGAGCAGCTCGCTGCCGCCGTCGAGGGCGCCGGCGAGAAGTTCCACGCCCTGTCCGTAACCGCCGCGTAGCAGCTGCCGCACCAACAGACACCGCTGTCCAACCAGCCCCTCAGAAGTTGCGGTGAAATAGTTCCGGTTTAAACGCTTTAAGCCTTCAATCAGGAACTATTTCACCGCAACTGAGGGTGAGGCATTTGAAGGATTGACCAGAAACGAGGACCCGCCATGATGGCAGACCACAAATCGGTGACCCGCATGCTCAAGACGGCACGCGGTCAGATCGACGGCATCCTGCGGATGGTCGAGGAGGACCGCTACTGCGTCGATATTTCCACGCAGCTCATGGCAACGCAGGCGCTCATCGCGCGCATCAACGCCGATGTGCTCAAGGCGCATATCGAGGGCTGCGTGACCTCGGCAATCGAATCGGGCGACGAAGACCTCAAGGCCGCCAAGCTCGCCGAGATCGAACGCGTCGTCGACAAGCTCTCCAAGTGATTGGGGCATTGGGGACGGACTGCTTTGCACCATCTTGGTGTATCGGGGACAGGCACGTTTACACCACATTGGTGCAGAATAACCTGTCCCCCTTGCTCTAAATCGGGTATAAAGGCGTGCGGCATATCGAATGAAAGGCAATTTGCATGAATGACTTTATGAAGGGTCGCAATGGTGCCGATGAACTCACCATCGTGATGGGTTTTGCCGGCATTGTCATCGCGATGATCGGATCGATAGCCCGCATCCAGTGGCTCAGCTGGATCGCCATCGCCGTCATCGTGATCGGCGTGCTGCGCGGCCTGTCCAAAAACATCGACGCACGTCGCAAGGAAAACGCTGCCTTTGTCGCCGCGACCGCGAACGTCCCCGGCTTGGGCAAGTTCGTCGCTAGCTTGGGCGGTGGAACTGCAGCGGCCAGCACCTCACGCGCAGCCGGCACCAGTAAGGAAGACTTTGAGCGTGCCAAGCGCACGGCCAAGAAGATGTGGAAGGGTCGCAAGACCACGGCATACCTCAAGTGCCCCAACTGCGGCCAGATGCTCTCCGTCCCCAAGGGCAAAGGCAAGATCCGCGTCACCTGCCCCAAGTGCCACGCCAAGATGGAAACCCGCTCCTAGCGCCCGCACGCGGGACAAATTAATCAGGTTTGTTTGTCCCAAATCTTAAGTATTTGTTCGATTAAAAAGCCGAGGCCTCGTGTTGAGACCTCGGCTTTTTGTATGCGGCAACGGAGCTGCACCTTTGTCACACCTACGCCACGCCGTCGCGGGCCAGCTCCTCAGCCAGCGCTTCGGCAGGCATGGCCATAATCGCGTCGAGCTCGGCGTCCACCTCGGGAATACGCTTCACCTTGAGTTTGCGCACCAGATCACCACGGCACATCACGTACGTCGGCTCACGCAGTGCGCACAGATCATCGAGCGGGTTCTTGCGCGTCACCAGGATATCGGCGGCCTTGCCGCACTCGATCGTACCGGTCTCGCCGCCCAGCCCCAGGAGCTCGGCATTGACCTGCGTGGCCGTATGCAGCGCAAAGGCGTTGCTCACGCCCACGTACTTGGCAAAATAGGCCACCTCGCGCCACATGTCGTACTGCGTCACGAACGGGCAGCTTGAGTCCGTGCCCAAGCCCACCTTAACGCCGGCATCCAGCGCCGCACGAGCACTCTCGATAATGCCCGAGCACACGATGTCGCCGTTCTTCTTTTGCGTGTCAGTCGAATGGGTCTTCTCCGGATCGAGCAACACAAACGGCAGCGCCGGGCTGATAGTGCAGGTAACGCTGGGCGCACGTCCCTCGAGCTGCGTGCCCGCGGCGCCACGGTACAGCTCCAGGATCTCGGGCGTCATCGGGGCACCGTGCTCGATCGTGTCGACCCCGGCCTCAAGCGCGGCCTTCACGCCCTCGGTGCTCTCGACATGAGCCATAACCGGCAGGCCCACCTCGTGCGCCGCCTTGCACGCCGCCGCGGCAACCTCCACCGGCATACGCAGCACGCCCGGCTCGCCCACCTCGGTCGCATCGAACACACCGCCCGTTACGAACAGCTTAATGACGTCGGCGCCGCGCGCATACAGGTCTCGCACCTGCTCGGCTGCCTCGACGGGGCTGTTGGCCACCTGGGCGAACAAGCCCGCGCCATGGCCGCCCGGCACCGTGACGCCCGTTCCCGGCGCCACCAGGCGCGGACCCTGATACTTGCCGGCGTCGATAGCGTCGCGCACGGCAATGTCGGCAAACAACGGGTCGCCCGCGCCGCGCACCGTGGTCACGCCGCTTGCCAGCTGCTGCTGGGCACTGCCCTTGAGGATGCGGCAGACGATGGCACGGCCCACGGGATTATCGAGTTTCTTCATCAGCGCTCCCGCATCGCCGGCCGAGACAGGCTTGCCCGAGCCGCACAGGTGCACGTGCATATTGATGAGACCGGGCATGAGATACGCACCACCCAGGTCGATAACCTCGGCACCTGCAGGCGCCTGCGCCACAGCACTCGGCCCCATCCAGGTGATGACGCCGCGCTCAACAGTCACGGCCATATCGGGTTGCGGCTCCATATGTTCCGAACCATCCAGAATGGTCGCATTGATAAACAACGTGGAACGATCGGCAGATGCCATATCGAGCTCCTCCCTCACGATTAACTTGAACATTTGTCCATTATCGCCCAAGGCGACGGAGATGCAGCCGATGTATCGGTTAACGGAGAAAAGGGAGAATGTGAGGATAGAGAGGTCAGCGCGGCGATGCCCCAGCCGTGTGTGCCGAACGTCTCGATCTGCAACAGTAAACCCGGTTTTTTGGGCTACTAGATGTTACAGATCGAGATCTTTCGGCACCGCGTCCAACCTTTGTCTCAATCTGTAACAGTTAGAGCGGTTTTTGGCCGTTAGATGTTACAGATTAAGATATTCTCCAGCCCTGTCGTCAAACGTCTAAATCTGTAACAAGTAGACAGGTTTTCGGCCGTTAGATGTTACAGATCGAGATCTTTTAGCGGAAGCCAACCTTCTGTCTCGATCTGTAACAGTTGCGAGGCCAAACGGCCCCTTGTTGTTACAGATCGAGACAAACTCGGCAGGAACAACCACATCCGCGTCAGTTACACCCCTCAGCGCCCATACCACTGCCGCCTCCACTGCTCAGCCAAATCGGCCCACTGCGGAATGCCCGCCAGTCTCATCTTTTCAGCCAGCTTCCCCGGATTCTTGAGCTCATCAAACGTAAACCTCAGCACCTTATGTCCGAGCATCGTCAGATGAGACTCTCGCTGACGTTCTGCCACGAACGGGTCGACCGACTCCCGAC
>UROC01000051.1 GCA_900549345.1 uncultured Collinsella sp. | reverse complement strand
CCGGAACCCGTACTCCACGAGGTTCTCCTTGCGGGCGCGGTCGCCGTGATACATGGCGCGTACCTGCGGGAGCGTGACGTGGCTCTCGTCCACGATGAGCAGAAAATCCTTCGGGAAATAGTCGATGAGCGTGTACGGCGCACTTCCCGGCGCACGCCGCGACAGCACGCGCGAATAGTTCTCGACGCCCGAGCAGAAACCGATCTCCTGCAGCATTTCAATGTCGTAGCGGGTGCGCTGCGCAATACGTTGTGCCTCGATCAGCTTGCCGTTTTCCTCGAAGTATTTTACGCGCTGTTCCAGTTCTTCTTCGAGGTCCTTGATGGCTTCCTCCAGCTTTTCCTTGGGCGTGACATAGTGGCTCGCCGGGAAAACGGCGATGTGTCCCAGCTCGCCGAGTGAAACACCGGTCAGCGGGTTAATACGGCTGATGCGGTCCACCTCATCACCGAAAAACTCGATACGGACAACATCCTCATCCGAGTATACCGGCCAGATCTCCACCGTGTCGCCGCGCACGCGGAAGCGGTTGCGCTCGAACGCAATGTCGTTGCGCTCGTACTGAATGTCTATCAGTCGGCGGATGAGCTCCTCGCGGCTCATCTCCATGCCCGGACGGATGGAAATCACCATGCTCTTGTAGTCGATCGGGTCGCCGAGTGAGTAAATGCACGACACGGACGACACAATGATCACATCGCGTCTCTCGCTCAGCGCCGAGGTCGCAGAGTGGCGCAGGCGGTCAATTTCATCATTGATGGCGGAATCCTTCTCAATATAGGTGTCGGTCGAGGCGATATACGCCTCCGGCTGGTAATAATCGTAGTAGGATACGAAATATTCTACCGCATTCTCGGGAAAAAATTCGCGCAGCTCGGTGCAGAGCTGTGCGGCCAGCGTTTTATTGTGCGCGAGCACCAGCGTCGGGCGCTGGGTCTGCTCGATGATGTTCGCCATGGTGAACGTCTTGCCCGAGCCGGCGCCGGCGAGCACCAGCAACGGGCCCTCGGTGGACAGGACCGCCTCGCGCTGGGCGGGATTAAGGCTGTCGATGTCGACGAGCGGCTTGGCGGGCTTGGGCGCCGGCGCGGGAGCGTCGTAGATGTCGAGCGGAACGAGCTCGGGCTCCGGCGCAGCGGGGGCGGTGTATGCATCGAGTGGCACGGGTTCCGGCGCGGGCGGCACGGGTACCGCGGCGTTCTTTTCCCAGGGCAAGGGCTGGGTCATGGGCGACTCCTCATCTGACGGACGGCGCGCCTGCGGGCAGCGCCATAGTTTGAGCCGTACCAGTATACCGAGCCGCGCGGACACCGACGCAAATCACACCACGACTCCGTGCGCCACCGTCAGGCCCGCCCCAGCGGATTTGGCGCAATGGGGTCAGGTTACTTTGCACCAATCTATTGACAATCACGAAACCGCCGATGTCATGGCAGCAGCAGCGAGCGACGGTCAGGGCGAACAAATTGGCATGAAAAGGGGGCGGCATAGACCTTTTGGTCATGCCACCCTCTTTGAATGACAAGCTGTCGCTCTGGCCGCCGCGCAGCGTCGACTAAGTTAAAGGCCGAGCATCGGCTCCAGAACGAAGAAGTATGCGAGCACTACGATGCCCAGGATGATGCGGTAAACACCGAAGCACTTAAAGTCGTGACGGCGGACGAAGCCCATGAGCCACTTGATGGCGATGAGCGAAACCACAAAGGCAACAACGCAGCCCACGCCCAAGATGGCGATCTCGTTGGTGCCGAACGTGCCGCCCTTGATGAAGTACTTGACCAGCTTGAGCGCACTCGCGCCAAACATGACAGGGATGGCTAGGAAGAACGTGAACTTAGACGCCACCGAGCGCGTGCAGCCCAAAAGCAGGCCGCCGATGATGGTAGAACCGGAGCGAGACGTACCGGGCACCAGCGAAAGCACCTGGAAGCAGCCGATACCCAGCGCAGTCTTCCAGCTGAGGTCCTCGAGCGTGGCGATGGAGCCAAAGTCCAGGTTCTCGTCATCGTCCTCATCCTCGGCGGTAGCCGCGGCGGACGCCGCAAAGTGCGCACCGGCAGGACGTCCACCCGACACCACAGCACGCGAACCAAACGAACCGGCAACGGCCATTTCCTCGCGCTTGCTCGCGCGCCAGTTCTCGATCACGATAAACAGCACGCCGTACACAATGAGCGCCAGCGCCACGACGGGAGCATTGTAGAAATGTTCCTCCATCCAGTCGTTGAGCGGCAGGCCGATCGCCGCCGCAGGAATGCAGCCGAGCACAATCTTGCCCCACAGCACCCAGGTGTCGCGGCGGCCCTCCTTACCCTTGCTGGGCGAGAACGGGTTGAGCTCGTGGAAAAACAGCACGCAGACAGCCAGAATGGCGCCGAGCTGAATCACGACCAGGAACATATTCCAGAACGTCTCGCTCACGTTCATCTTGACGAACTCGTCCACCAAGATCATGTGACCCGTCGACGAAACGGGCAGCCATTCGGTGATGCCCTCGACCAGGCCCATGAAGGCAGATTTTAGAAGCTCGATAATATCCAAAGGGACCCCCTCGTTAGACACCCGCCGGTACATGTTCTGCGGACGATGCGGGCGATGTCCCATTATCAACCGTTGGCGGTGCGCCTGCGCCTACCCTTACCAAAAAACTCGCCCGTTCACAGAATTGCGAGCGGTCAAACGGAAATCCTTGGGTATAACTGCAACAAGATAAAGTGTCCGGCGGCCAACGCACCCGCGCCCGCCCGACGCACGAGCCCCGCGCCCGTGCGATAGACCAAGGAGGAAACCATGAACGAGGGCTACACCAAGGTATTTGTTTCACTCGACGGTACTGAGCAGCAGGATTTTGTGCTCGCACGCGCCATCAAGGTCGCCGCGAACAACGGCGCCAAGCTGATCATCGGCCACGTCATCGACTCCACCGCACTCGAGAGCGCCGGTTCCTATCCGGTCGACTTGGTCAACGGCTTGGAGGAGGCCTTTAACAACTCCATCGCCAAGCAGCTCGAGGAGGCCAAGGCCAATCCCAACATTCCCGAGGTCGAGGTCATGATTCGTACCGGCCGCATTCGCGAGACGCTCAAGGATGAGATGCTCGACGTGGTCAAGCCCGATCTGGTGCTCTGCGGCGCCCGCGGCCTGTCCTCAATTAAGTACGCGCTACTGGGCTCGACTTCGACGTTCCTGCTGCGCAATACGGACTGCGACATTTTGGTCGTGAAGTAGGTTCCTTCCCGTCGGCGCAAGGCCTGCGGGGTTATCACGCCGACGTCCTCGCCGCTTCGCGGCTGCGGGATGTCGGCTTAGATAACCCCTCCCGGCCTTGCGCCTTCGTCACCAAAAAATGGCGTGCCGCCCCGTTTGGGGCGGCACGTTTTGTTTGGACGGGCGTTTGCCGTGTGCGTTACTCAAAGTATTGAAACTTGTTCGTTGAAAAAGCGAATGTTACGACGAAGCCTTCGCCGGGCTCCGATGCTGCGGTAACGTCGATGCCCATCTTGGAGCACAGGCGCGCCACAAGGTAGAGGCCGATGCCCGTTGCGCGCTTGGTGGTGCGGCCGTTGTCGCCGGTAAAGCCCTTCTCGAACACGCGCGGCAGGTCGGCCGCGCTCACGCCGCAGCCGTTGTCCGCGACAGTGAGCTCGATGCGTTCGCTCGCCAAGCCCTCGTCCAGCAATGCGCCCGAAAACACGATCTTCGCGCCGTCCTCGCGCGCATATTTAATGCTGTTCTGGATGAGCTGACCTAAGATGAACTCCAGCCACTTCTCGTCGGTAAAGACCTCGAAGTCGAGGTTTTCGCACACCGGAGCAACGTGCGCTGCAATGAGTTCGCGCGCGTTGGCCTTAATCGCACCCGTCACCAAGGTCTTGAGATCCCAGCGGCGAATCAGGTAATCGCGCTCCACGACTTCCGAGCGCGCATAGTACAGTGCCTGGTCGATATAGCGCTCAACGCGAGCCAGCTCGCGACCCAGGTCATCCACACGCGACAGGTCGTCTTCGCTGCCGTCTAGGTTTTCAAGAATCAGATGGCCCGCCGCCAGGGGCAGCTTGGCCTCGTGGACCCAGCTCTCGATATAATCGCGATAGTCATCGGTCTGGCGCCGGCCTTCCGCCACCTCATCGCATGCCGCCTTGCCCACCCGGCGCAAGACCTCGTACTCGAGCTCGCCCTCAGCATAGGTTGGGCATTGCACCATCTCCTGCACCCACGCGGGACTCTCCAGCTCCTCGGCCGCACGCTCCAGCTGGCGCAGAAAACGACGACGGCGCGCGTACTCGATCACGATGCCGAGCATACCAAAGATAAAGGACACACCGACCGCCACGACCACGATAGAAACGGGTGCGCCGGCGACCGTCAGCACAAAGCAGCTCAGCAGCACACCGCACGTCCACACGGCGACGGGAAGCAGCGCATCTTTAAAGAACTTGCCAAACGACATAGCCGGCCCCTAGACCGAATAGCCCTGGCCGCGATGCGTTGTCAAATACCCCTTGATGCCGATTTTTTCGAGCGTGGTGCGCAGGCGGTTGATGTTGACGGTGAGCGTATTGTCGTCCACAAAGGCGTCGGAGTCCCACAGGTCCTGCATGATGGCCGAGCGCGAAACGATTTTGCCCGCGCGGCTCAGAAGCAGCGAGAGGATACGCAGCTCGTTTTTGGTGAGCTCGGTGCTGGTGCCCGTTTGCGTGTTGGTGACCATGGAGCGTGCGAGGTCGAGCTCCAGTCCCTTGTGGACGAGCGTGCTGCGCTCGCCCGCCGCCGCGGTGCGACGCAGCAAGGCATTGATGCGCGCCACGAGCACACGGGCGCTATAGGGCTTGGGAACAAAGTCGTCCGCGCCGAGCGTCATGGCCATGACCTCGTCGATCTCGGTCGTGCGCGACGTGAGGACGATGATGGGGACCTCGGATTCGCGGCGAACCTCGTGGCAGATATGCTGGCCGTCCTTGACGGGAAGCGTGAGGTCGAGCAGCACCAGATCGGGCGCGGCGGCGAGAATATCGCGCGAGACATGCTCGAACGATTCGCAGGCCTCGATTTCAAACCCGGCGCGGGCAAGGATGTCGATAAGCTCACGACGAATGGGCTCGTCGTCCTCAACGATATAAATCAGCGCCATGGATTCCGCTCCCTTCTTGGTTGTCTTGCCACCATTATGGCTGCGGAGCCGCAAGTACGCGCCTCGCGCGGCAACAAGGTGACAGAACTGTTCGCGAACGAAAGCGTTGGCTCGCCCCTCGCTCGCAACGGGCGCGGGGATCAAATGATTATTAAATCCCCGTCCCAGAAAAATCATTTAGCAGCGGGCACGGAGCTTTTCGTAGCCTTCGGCGAAGAAGGCAACCGTCGCGGCGTCGGCCTCGGCGGCGTCCGTCTCGGTTGCGGGGACCACGCCGTGCTCGTCGCTCACCAGGAACAGCGCGCCCTTGAGCTGAGCGGGGATGTCTACGCGCGTGACCGGGATGCCCTTGGTCTGGGCCAGCTGTTCGATGAGCGTCGCCGTGCCGCACAGGCACTCGTCCGCCGGCGCCACAAAGGTAAGCTCGCCGTTGTTGACAGCGGCGAGCAGCTCGGGCGCTACACCGGTCTCGTCAGCTTCGGATCGGGCCTCGGCAGAACGAACACGCAGCGCCTTGGCAGAAGTGTCGGCCAGCGGCTCGTACTCACCCACCGTCATGGCGGCGTTGCCGTTGACGTCGATCACCAGCATGAGCACGCCATCGTGCGCGGTGTAGTCGCCCTCGGCAAGCGACCACTCAACGTGCTGTTTGGCCCAGCTGAGCATGTTGTGGGTAAGCGGCTCGCCCTGCACCAGACGCTCGGACAGTGCGCGGATGTGACGGTTGAGCATGGGCACCTTTTTGTTGGACATGCGCCAACGGCAGACAAGCGCGGGCTTGTCGAGCGTAAACTTCTCGACCGCCTCCTGATTGGCGCAAAAATCCTCGTACGCACGCTGATCCTCGGCATTGCCAAACAGCTCGGCATCATCAATCTGGGGCATGGTCATACCTTTCGTGTTAGTCATTCCGTCCTCTTATACCAAAAAGACGGCCCTCCAAACGGAGCGACCGTCTTTTGCAGAGATTATTTTGTCCCAGGGCGAAACTTAGTGCCTAAAGTGGCGGGCGCCCGTGAAGACCATAGCAATATTGTGCTCGTTGCAGGCCTGGATGCTCTCGTCGTCGCGCTTGGAGCCGCCGGGCTGAATGATGCAGGTCACGCCGTGCGCGGCAAGCACGTCGACGTTGTCACGGAACGGGAAGAACGCGTCGCTTGCGCAAGCAAAGCCGCCCTTCTCCACGCCCTCGCGCTCGCAGAAGTCCTCGGCACGCTCGCAGGCCAGCAGCGCAGAGTCAACGCGGTTGGGCTGACCCGGGCCCATGCCAATGCCGGCCTTACCCTTGGAGACCAAGATGGCGTTGGACTTGACGCCCTTGCAGACCTTCCAGGCAAACTCGAGCTCGGCCATCTCGGCGTCGGTGGGCTTGCGGTCGGTGGGGAACGTAAAGGTCGCGGGATCCTCGGTCACGTGGTCGACCTCCTGCACCAGCATGCCGCCGTCGATGGAGCGCAGCTCCACCTGGGCGCCGTGGTCCACGCCGCCGGTAGCCAACACGCGCAGGTTGGGGCGCTTAGCCATGCGCTCGAGCGCCTCGGCGGTGTAGCTCGGAGCGATGATGACCTCGACGAACTGCTTGTTCTGATCGGCAAAGTGCTCAACGAGCTCGTAAGGGACCTCGCGGTTGCAGGCGATGATGCCGCCAAAGGCGCTCTTGGGATCGCAGGCGAAAGCGCGGTCGTAGGCGGCCGTGATGTCCTCGGCAACGGCGGAACCGCAGGGGTTCTGATGCTTGAGGATCACGCAGGCCGGCTCGTCGAACTCGCGGACCAGGTTCCAAGCGGCGTCGGCATCCAGATAGTTGTTGTAGCTGAGCGGCTTGCCCTGGATCTGCTCGGAGCACACGAGCGGGAACTGCGAGCTCGCGGTGTTCTCGCAGCCCTCGGCAAAACGATAGACCGTGGCCTTCTGCTGTGGGTTCTCGCCATAGCGCAGGTCGTCGACCTTTTCCAGCGAAATCTCGAGCTTGGCAGAGGTGTCCGCCACGTCGCTTGCCTGGGCGGCAAGCCAACGGGAGATAGCCGTATCGTAGGCGGCGGTAGTCTGGTAGACCTTCACCTGCAGGCGACAACGGGTGGCAAGCGTGGTGCAGCCGCCGGTCTCGCGCATCTCGGCAAGGACAGCGTCATAGTCGGCCGGGTCAGAGATGACGGTAACGCTCGCAGCGTTCTTAGCGGCGGAGCGCAGCATGGAGGGACCGCCAATGTCGATGTGCTCGATGGCGTCCGCAAAGGTGACCTCGGGGTTGGCGACGGTCTTCTCGAACTCGTACAGGTTGACGACGACCAAGTCGATCAGCTTAATGCCGTGCTGAGCGGCCTCCTGCATGTGCTGCTCGGAATCGCGGCGGGCCAGCAGCGCGCCGTGAACCTTGGGGTGCAGGGTCTTAACGCGGCCGTCCATCATCTCGGGATAGCCCGTGAACTCCTCGATGGGGGTTACGGGAACGCCCGCGTCCTCGATGGCACGAGCCGTGCCGCCCGTAGAGATGATCTCGACGCCAAAGTCATCGACCAGCGTCCGTGCGAAATCGACGACACCCGTTTTATCGGTAACCGAGATCAACGCGCGTGCGATCTTCACATCAGATCCCATGCAGTCCTCCTGTCTGGTACGCCGCCGTGCTCTGTGAGTCGGTGATACGTCGATCTGCAGCGCTCGCGCAGCGGCATTGAAAATACTGATTCAATGTAGCGCATCGAGCGCATCGATGCACCCCGCAACGGGCGCATGTGCAGAAAAAGTTTGCGCGCGGAGGGGATGGGCACGGTGAGTTCATGGAACACAGGGGCACCATAATTAGATGCCAATAGCGTGGTAGAACTGTGCTCGATATGCATCCGCAAAAGAAAGAGGCACCATGGTCTCGCGGGTTCTCTACCGACCGTTTGATACCGAAGACTTCGACGCCATCGCGCTGATTCTGCAGCAGCTTTGGCATAACAATTCGGATAACGATGAGTACAACCGCCTTGAGGCCGCGTGCGACCTCGCCTATTGCCTTTCGTCATCGACGTTTTCGCAGGTTGCCGTAATCGACGGTCAGGCGCGTGGCATTTCGCTCGCGCGTGCGGGACAGAGCTCCGGCGCCACCGTTAAGGAACATTGGATGGATACCGAACGCGCGCTGCTATCGCAGATGCGTGAGCTGGAGCCTGATGCCTGCGCCGAGTATCTCTCGTTTGTGCGTGCAACCATCCGAACCAACAACCGCCTGCTCGAGAGCAGCCCGTTGCCGCACGACAACGAAGTCACGCTGCTCGCCGTCGATCCCGATGTCCACGGCCTGGGTGTAGGCTCAGTGTTGCTCGATGCCGCGGTCTCGTACCTGTCCTCGCGCGGGGCGACAAGGGCGCACCTGTACACCGACTCCAACTGCTCGTGGAAGTTCTACGAGTTGCACGGCTTTAAGCGCACGGCCACGCACCGCGCCAACCGCGAAGAGCGTCGTCACGACATGCCGCGCGAAAGCTTTCTCTACGAACTCGACCTAACAGCCTAGCCCAAGCAGCCACACCTAGTCATTTAAGAACGTCCCCAATGACTGATCCCCAACAACTAGTCATTTAAGTCTGTCCCCAATGAGTGGCCTAGGGGGTTTGTAGATAGCCGTGGTCAAAATACATCAAATATGAGTACTGTTACCTTTTTAGTAGCAGCGATTCGGGGCATTTTTGATGCTTATAGGCATGACGACCAGCTGCACGAGCTGACGTAACTCCCCAAATGTTCAATAAAATGGGCTCCTAACGAGGAGTACTCTCATTAGGAGCCCATTATTATGTGCAAACATATGTGACCAACGCAGCAACAGTACTCATATTTGGTATTTTTTGTCCACTGCCCCTTGTGCGAAGGTCCTCAGCGGAAAGTTTGACCCGTTTCGATGCACAAAAATGGGATGAATCTTCCCTGGCAACCGCACAGAAAGATCCACCCCAAAGCAAGCGCTCGCTAGAACGTTCCGCCGCCGCCTCCGCCGACGCCGCCACCGCCGCCACCGGAAAAGCCGCCGCCGCTGCCGCCGCTCGAACTATCGGAACTCGAAGCCAGCTCGCGGATGGTCTCGTGGTACACATCGTTGAACGAATCGAGCGGGGACTCGTTGCCGTAGTGATGGTAATACCACCAGTAGCAGGGGTAGTTGTCGTAGAAATCGTCGCTGTTGCGCAGGTCCGCAGGCACGGCCTCGGCCAGCTGTCGCAGCACTTCTTTCGAAACGCCCAGGGCAACGCCCATCACCAGCAGTTTGTTCCACAAGATCAGGTCGCTGGGGACGGCCTCCTTCAGACGCGTAAAGTCCTCGAGCCAATGCTTGAGCGCCTTGCAGCGAGCCGCCACCTCGGCGCCCTCCGGCGTGTAACGGCGGAAGGTGCAGCTCAGGACAAAGCCCACGATCGTGACGGGGATCGAAATCATAGCGGCACCGACATTGGCATCCGCAAAGTCGGTATAGATCAGAGAGCCCAAAATGCCAAAGACAATGATGATGCCGAGAACCAGGCCGGCCACCATCGCGATAGTGCCATCCGATGCGATAAACTCGCACTCCTCCAGCTTGCCCTTAACCGTGCTCTGATAGTCCTCGAGCTTGTCGCCAACAGATTCAGTACGCTCGCTGGCATACTCCTCCAGCTCGCTAAACGTGCGCGAACGGACGCCGTCTTTATCGGGCTTAACGCCAGCGAAGAAGACCTTGAGCACGTCGCGATCGATGCCGTCCTTCTTGGCAGCCTTCCAGGCCTCGTCGGTCACTGTGATGCGATACGTCTGCTCCTCTTTTTCGCGACGGAGCAGACCCTTCTTCTTGGTCTCGGTCGCTTCTTCCAGCTTGATCACGCGGTCGTCGGTCAGCTTCATCAGCGTGGCGATATATGCCTGATCGGGCACGTCGTTCCAGCTCATAAGAGTTGCAAGCACCGCGGGATGATCGGCGGAGGGCACATCGCGGAAGTACTCGTCCTGGAAGAGCGGCTTGGGCTTGGGCCTGCGCAGCTTGAGCATCACGATTACACCGGTATAGGCAACCGCCACAACAACACACACCACGGCAATCGCGCTGGCAACCGCACGCGCGTGCTCACGGCGGGCGTTAGCTTCGTCGGCCCATTCCTTCTCTTCGCTCAGGATCGTTGACATGCGCTCTTCGCCCGAAGCGGCAAGCTGCGGCACCCAGTCGCTAGGGAAGGCGATGCGTGCCTCGGCGAATTCGCCCTGGTGCACGCAGGGAATGGTATAGGTGACCATGGGCTCGTCCGCATCGAGCGACACGTCGCCCGTCAGCGGGCCGTGGCCCCATGCGCGGAAGTTATCGCCCTTGACGGCAGCCGTCCCGGCAGCGGCATTTGCAAAGTAGACTTCCATCTCGACGTCATCGGAGTCCGCCGACCAGCCGTCGCCGACGAATTTCCAGTAGAGCTCGGCGGTATCGGCCCAGTTCATAACCGCACCGGTCATGGAATAACTCACGTAGTAGATTGCGCTGTCGCCGCTCTCGTGAGGGCTGAACACCTTAATCTTTACGCCGTCGTCGGACTGTTCCACCGTGTAAACGCCGTCGTCGCCTTTATTTGCGCTGTCGACCTTGTTAAACGCAGTGTCGTCTTCCTCGACGCTCAGCACATTGACGACCACCGAGCCGCCTTGCTGGTTAGAGCCTGTATTGATATCCCAATACACGCCGTTAATGTCATCATCGAACTGGCGTCCCTCGACAACGGTCAGCGAGCCATCGGCCTCAACCGTGGCACCGATATAGGTTTGGCTCATGGAGTAGCCGTCGGCGTGCGCGACGGCAGGCAGCAGCAACAACGCAAGCGCGACGAGTGCGCAGACGGAAGCGAACCGCGCAAACAGGCGGCGCTGCCAACAGGGCTGGGCAACGGGGGCGTTCATAGGCACATCCTTTGTCTGTGGTACCAGTAGCGTCATTGTCCCACGTTTGCGGGTTCATGTAACGAACATCTAGGTCAGCGGAGCGTCAAAACGGGCCGAAAGTCACACCCGCGGCCGGCACCTGGGGACGTTCCTTATCTGCCGGCAATCTGGGACACTCCTTGGCATAGCCCGCTCCGGCAATAGATACCACTTCATAGCTCCATCACAGGTGTAGCGGCTTTGTGCGGGCGCGGCGTGAGCCGATTAAGCCGGCGAGCGAGGGGCATAAAGCAGTTGAGCGAAAACGGTTTGCCCCTTTGCCGTTCGCTCGAGGATCATGTCCCCCTTTTCCGCGGAAACCCCGGCAGTTGCGAAGAGCTGCCGGGGTTTCTGTCGTTTGAGAGCTAGATTGATTGACGACGATTAAGGTGCCGAGCCGGTGGTCCGGCACGCGCAACGCGCGGCCTCAGCAACTTGCAGGCCACGGCAGCGTCTCCCCCACCGCGCCCCGCGCTATACTCGTCCGCATGGACATCAACGCACGCAACATAGCAACACCCGCCGCCGACGCGCCAACGACGCCGGCCGCCCCCACCCCCGTCGTGGGGCGCTTTGCCCCGTCGCCCTCGGGCCGCATGCACCTGGGCAACGTGTTCAGCTGCCTGTGCGCGTGGCTTTCGGCCCGCGGCCAGGGCGGCAGCATCGTGTTACGCATTGAGGACCTGGACGATCGCTGCAAGCGCCCCGAACTTGCCACTCAATTGATTAACGACCTGGCCTGGCTGGGGCTGGAGTGGGACGAAGGCCCCTACTACCAGCACGACCGCCTGGACTTGTACGAGGACGCCCTGCACCAGTTGCAATACGCCGGCCTCACCTATCCCTGCTTTTGCACACGCGCCGAGCTCCACGCCGCGAGTGCACCGCACGCGAGCGACGGCACGCCCATCTACCGTGGCGCCTGCCGAAGTCTTTCGGCCGAGGAGGTGGCCCGCCGCAGCGCCCTGCGCGCGCCGGCCACACGTCTGCGCGTGCCCACCGTCGACGACCTCGCAGACGACGTGATCGAATTTGTGGATCGCACGTACGGCGCCCAATGCGAAGCACTCGCCACCGAGTGCGGCGACTTTTTGGTGCGCCGCAGCGACGGCGTGTTTGCCTATCAGCTAGCCGTGGTGGTCGACGACGCTGCCATGGGCGTCACCGAGGTCGTGCGCGGATGCGACCTGCTGGGGTCCACGCCGCGCCAGATCTATCTGCAGCACCTGTTGGGACTGCCCACGCCGCACTACGCACATATTCCGCTGCTCATGGCACCGGACGGCCGCCGCCTTTCCAAACGAGACCGCGATCTGGACCTGGGCGAACTCCGCGCCCGCTTTGGCACGCCCGAAGCGCTGCTGGGTTGGCTCGCCGGACAAACAGGCATCGCGCCGGGCACCACGCCGCGCTCTGCCGAGCAGCTGGTCGAGCATTTTAGCTGGGATGTTATCCGCAAGCACAGGGAGAACATTACCGTAACGGCTGAGTAATCAGGCACCCCACCCCTACGCAACATCCCAGGGCTGGAGTTCGTCGCCCAGGCGAACGATGCAGTCGTAGAGCACGGTATGGCGCTCGGCCGGGTTGGCATCCCGATGAAAATGCCCGTAGTACCAGCGCTTGTAGTCCAAGCGGTCCTCCAGCTCATCGAAAAACGCCGTAAGCCGATCAACGGCGGGGCAATTCCAGCCGGGCGCCGGATAAAGCGTGGGCGAAAGCATGCGCGTAGAGCAGGTGTGGGTGACCACGTAGTCGACCTTCCAACCCACGCTGTCGAGCTTTGCCCGCGCCTCCTCAAAGTTGCGCTCGTCCGGCAGTTCCTGCGGCCACCAGCTGGAATAGGGAATGCGGTATTCTTTGTCCACGCTCGTGGCGCCGCCCATGGTAAAGATCGTTGAGCCGTCGAGCTCAAAAACCTCGCCGCGCGTCAGGCGCCGTATGGGGGAGGTATCCGACAGACGCTGCGTCAGCCCACCGTGCCACAGCTCCATGGGACGCTCCGCCCAGTGATCGAAACGCTCGTGGTTGCCGTCGACGAACAGCACGGTATAGGGGCGCGACTCCAGCCAAGCGATGTCGGCACATTCCTCGGCAGAGAAATCCCAGGGAAAGCCAAAGTCGCCCGCGATAATCAGATAGTCGTCGCTCGTCAGGCTATCCCCAAGGTCCCAATCGCGCAGCTTTTGCATGTCGAGGCCGCCATGAATATCGCCCGTCACATAGACTGTCATCGGATCACCACTTCCCTCTTATAGGTTTCGAGATCGTGCTCGACCTGCTCATCGCCCGTGGCGTTGACCCACCACGGCCACTTAACGCAACACGCCGGCTCGTCGACCTGCGCAAACCATGACTTGAGCTCCTCCAAGCTCACCGGAGCGTAGCCGCTGGCGTCCACGCCCACGTCATAGCGCAGCAGTCCCTGCCGAAGGTTGAACTTGTTGTACGCGCCGCCGCAGCTGTGGATATGTCCGTGCAGATGCCAGCCACCGTGCGACATGCCCTGCCAATCGACCATGGGATAGTGGCTCAGCACGATTTTTTGACGGTCGATCTTGAGCACGCAAATGGGCGGCTCGACGATAAAAGCATCCGCCACCGCAGGCTGCGTCCAGTCTTTGTCATGGTTGCCGGGCAGCAGATGGACGCGCTTGCATGCAATGCTTTTGCGCAGCTCGTAGGCATCTTGGACCGTCATCTTAAAGCTGAAGTCACCCAAAATGTAAAGCTCGTCATCCGCAGCGACCTTGCTATTAATGCTGGCGACCATGGCGTCGTTCATCTGCGCAACAGTCGACCAAGGCCTGTCGCAGAGCCGCAACATGTTCTCGTGCCCAAAATGGGTATCGCTGGTAAACCAGATCATGGGGACCTCCTAACGCCGCGGGGCATCTGCATCCCTTAGGGCTTACCCCTCGTTCTTCCATCCAAACGGGTCAAACAC
>UROC01000050.1 GCA_900549345.1 uncultured Collinsella sp. | reverse complement strand
CGTGCGCGATCAGCCAGTCGGCGAATTCGGGGTTCTTGGGCAGTGCCGGTCCGTGCAGGTACGTGCCGATGACGCCCTTGTAGATGAGACCCTCAAAGCCATCATCGCCGTTGTTGCCGGTGCCCGTGACGACGGACGTTCCGAGCGGCGTGGCATCGGCGTCCAAAAGCGTGCGGCCGCCATGGTTTTCGAATCCCACAAAGGGCTCGGGTGCCAGGTCGGTTTTGACGGCGACGTTGCCGATCAGGCGATCGGAGCCTCGCACGGTTTCGGCGGCAACGACGCCCAGGCCCTCGATGCGATTTTCGCCCATATAGTACGAACGGCCGAGCAGCTGATAGCTGCCGCAGATAGCGAGCAGCGAGCCGCCATCCTCAACATAGGCCGCGACCTTGTCTTTTTGGGCGAGCAGCTCGTGTGCCACGGCTAGCTGGTCGCGGTCGGAGCCGCCACCCATCATGAGGATATCGGCATCGGTCAAATCAAGCGTTTCGCCCATACGGACCTCGTCTACACGCACGGGAATGCCGCGCCAAGCGCAGCGGCGCTCGAGCGCGATAACGTTGCCGCCGTCGCCGTAGAGGTTAAGGGCATCGGGATACAGGTAGACGATGCGCAGCGGGCGCGAAAGCTCGACTGGCGCGATGCCGACGGGGACGGCACTGCCATCGGCACGCGTTGCAGCGCGGGCAGCAACCGTGGCTGCATCGGCACCCTTCAGCCCGTCGAGTTCTTTGACCAGCGGCGGGAAGGCCGTGTAGTTGGCGACGGCGTAGAAGGTGTCATCGGCGGCCTCGTCTGCCACGGCGCCAATTGCCTGCGCGACGTCCGAGATAATCGCGGCATCGATGCCGGCGTACTTGAGGCGCACCTGCATGTCGTGCGCGCGCGTGCCTCCGGCAAAGGCGACAAGACCCGGCGTGTCGGCGATGCGCTCAAAGTCGACGTCGTAGATCCACGATACATCGTGGCCGTCGGCATCGTTGTCGTTGAGGAAGAAAGCGCAGAGTCTGCCGTCTGCCGTCTTGATGGACTGGATTTGTCGATCGAAGCCCACGGGATTCTTGGCCAGGTTGGCCTCGACGGTGCGGCCGGCGATATCCCAGCGCCCCATACGACCACCGGCGGGCACATAGGCATCGAGCGTAGGCTGTAGAAGCGCCGTGTCCACGCCTAACTCATGTGTGGCAAAGAAGGCGGCGGCAACGTTATAGACCATGTACAGGCCGTTGTAGCGTGTGGCGATGTGTGCGGCAGCCGCGTCGGGCGCAGATCTAAAGACCAGGTCAAAGCCGTAGCCGTCGCAGCCGAGCTCAACGCCCGTCACGCGGCGGACCAGTGCGGGGCGTGCCCAACCGCACGAGGGGCAATGGTAGGCGCCGAGCTGGCCGTATTGCACGTAGTCATACTCCAGCGGCGCGTTGCACTGTGAGCAAAAACGTGAGTCGCTAATACGGTCGGACTCGGTGTTGGTGGCGCCGTCGATGCCAAAGGCAATGCTCGCGTTGGGAACGCGCGCGGCAATCGAGGCACACAGCGGGTCGTCTGCGTTGTAGATGAGCGTTGTTGTCGGAGAGAGCTCCAACGCATGGGCGATGACGTCTTGGGTATGGTCGATCTCGCCGTAGCGGTCCAGCTGGTCGCGGAACAGGTTGAGCAGCACAAAGTACGTCGGCTTGAGCTTGGGCAGGACGCGTACGGTGTAGAGCTCATCGCACTCAAAAACGCCCACGCGCTTGCCGCTGTTGGTGTGCTTAAGGCCGCTGCGGGCCTCGAGTAGAGCGCCTACCACACCAGGCTCCATGTTGTTGCCGGCGCGGTTGCATACCACGGTAGCACCGCTGGCGGCAACGGCGTCGGCGATGAGGTTGGAGGTGGTGGTCTTGCCGTTGGTGCCGGTGATCACTACGCTGCGGTCGACCAGGCCCGCGAGGTTGCTCAGCAACTCGGGGTCGATCTTCATGGCGATGCGGCCGGGGAGTACGCCGCCCTGGCGTTTGAGGACAGAGCGCAGTCCCCAGCGGGCAATATCGCTCGAGGTGCAGGCAAGAGATGAGCGGAGGTTCATGAAGCCGTTCCTAACATAGATGACATGGTCGGGGCGATCGCGTCGCTAAAAGCCGTAGCGGCGCGCAAAATTCTGGGCAAGCTGCGATACGTCTTCGCAGGCGTTGGCCCAGGGGGCAAAGTCGGGGGTGTCCGAGATAATGCCGTCGGCTTCCCAAACCGCCTGGTGCGAGAGGTCCCAGGGGTCGCGCGGCTCGGGTCGGCAGGGAAGATACGGCGTCTGGTACATGGGGTTCAGCAAGAAGAACGCGCCGCCCTCGCAACGGTTAGCGAACTCACGCAGCGCGCGCGTCGCCGGGCGCATCTTGTTTGTTTTAAACAGCAGAATCGTGCGGGCGAGCAGGTACCAAGGAGAGTTTTCGAGTGCGTCTGCCCCCATCTGTTCCTCGAGCTGATGAGCCAGGGCAAAAAAGCCGTCCTGGTCTTCCAGGCGAGCGAGGGCGAGCAACACGGTGCCGGCGGCCCGAGTGGGATAGCCTTCTGCTTTAAGGACGCGGCGAGCGTAGTTGGCAGCAGCACGGTAGCGGGCGCTCGCCATGCACAGCTGCGAGATGGCCTCGAGCGTGTGGAGCCACCCGATAAGCGCCGGCTCGCTCACGGTAAGGTTTGCTGCGGTGACACCGTCGGCCAAAACATTATTGGCCCAATAGTGCGGGGCCTCCATATCAAACCCGGGCACGCTCTGTTGCAGGTAGTCGGCCGCGCTCGCCTCGAGCTTCATCAGGTCGCCCAGGCAGGCGTCAACGGGCGTGTCGGCCAGGATGATGGCGAGCAGCTGCGCGTCGACGGCCAGTGCATCGACGCGGACGATCTTGAGCAGCTCATCGCGCATGTCGTCGAACAGACGATTGCGCGTCTGCTCGAACTCCTCGTCGCTGCCCATGTCCTCGATGCGATGGAGCTCGTCGAGCAGGTGACGATGAACACCGGCATAGGACAGCAGCGCCTGGGCATGCTCGGTCTGCGCATACTTGTGAGGATTCGCGCTGATGTCGTTATGGACAAGCTCGCGTGCTGCATCGGTGAGCTCGGGGTGCGACGCCAGATAGGTGCGCTCCAAGTAGGCGGGGATGTAGACGCTCGGATCCATTAGAGGTCCCCTCCCTTAAATGGAAGCCCCTGCTCGGCTGCGTGCAGGATTCGTTCGTCGATCTGGGAGCGCACGATGTCGTTGGTGGCGACCCAGGCGGCAAAGCTGGCGTTGTCGGGCGCGCCTAGGCCCTCCTGCAGCACCGGCGTCGCCTCGGACAGGGCAAGGACGAGCTCGTCGGTGGAGCCTGCACCCACGTTGACGCGGGCATAGACGCCATCGGGAAACTCGGTTTGGAAGTAGAGTGCTTCGGCTGCATGCGGGCATGAGCGTACCAGGATGCGCAGGTAGTGTTCGGCGCCCTCGTAATCCAGCTCGCGCCAGGCGGCGCTCATCAGCGCGATGAGCGTCCACGGGTCCAGGTCGCGCTCTGCGTCCTTGGGACGGCGGCGCAGCGGCGTGTTGGCAAGATAGGGCACGGAGTGGGCAGAACGAAAACGCTTGAGCTCCTCGGCAGGGTATTCGAGCTTTGCCATGGCAAGCATCGCAGTATGGCGGACGCCGGCGGGGTCGTTGGGCGCAAAGTCTAGGCTGCGATTCGCGGCATCCAGCGACATGCGGTAGCGGCCGCTAATGAGCGCGCGCGATGCCAAGGCGGCAAGCCAGCGCAGGTAGGGACGGCGGGTCAGGTCGCCTGCGGCCTCACGCTCGTAGGAGTCCTGAGCCGAGGCAATCTTGAGCGCCAAATCGTGCTCCACCTCGTCGCACTTGGACACCAGATATTGCACGTATTCCTCGTTAGATTCGGCGGTGAGCGCGCACAGCATGCGCTGGGCATCCCAGTTGGCCGGATCGAGCGCGGCTGCCTCGCGGAGCATGTTCTCGGCTGCGGTCTCTTCTTGCTCTGCCTGGGTATCGTCAGGGATAAAGGGAATGCGGTAGTCGACAGCCTCGACCACCTTGGCAATGAGATGCCCGGCGCGGTCGCGGTCGTGCACGATGAGCGGCGCGGGGTTGCGGGTGAATTGTTCCATCAGACGCTCTACGGCGGGGCCGTCGGGGAGTGGAATATTGTCGCGGCGCAAGGCCTCAAGAACGAGGCGATGGCAATCCTCTTGAATGGGATCGAATGCCATGGGGCCTCCTTTGCTGCGGTTAGGGTTCAAATGTCTCTATATAAGGTTCTAGTTTACCCGCATGTGGCACACCGGGGGTGCCGCACTTGGACATGCACCTTTGCACCACGAAGACGGATGTCGCACAAATGTCGGCACCTTGGACGACTGAGTGGTATCACGGTGCCGCAAACGGTCGATTTTTGGCGGCGAACGGGGCGCATTTTGGAGGGGCACAGTCCTGCCCGGGATATGTGGTCAACCTTGATAAAACGTTTGCCCAGCTTGGGAGTATGAATGCCCCACAAGGGTCTTCAGGGATAGAAAAAACGTTTCATCATTGTCGGCTTTAGGTGAATAACTGACCAACCAGAACGGTAGAATAGTGTTTGTCTGAGCGTTGAGACGTTTAGACATCGCGCATTGTCATCGCCGGCAACGCGCAAAACGGTCCTAACGGAGCCAATCGGGTGCTCCGTTATATACGCAAGTCTAAGAGGGGCTTGTTTAGGAGGCACAGTATGGGACGTTTTACCAATCCTCGCGATCTGTACTTTGGTGAGGGCGCTCGCCACGAGGTGAAGAACCTCAAGGGCAAGAAGGCCATCATCGTTTCTGGCGGCAGCTCTATGCGCCGCGGCGGGTTCTTGCAGGACGTTGAGGCCGACCTTAAGGAAGGCGGCTTCGAGGTCAAGCTGTTCGAGGGCGTCGAGTCCGATCCGTCCATCGAGACGGTCATGAAGGGCGCCGAGGCCATGCGCGAGTTCGAGCCTGACTGGATTATCGCCATCGGCGGCGGCTCGCCCATCGATGCCGCTAAGGCCATGTGGGTCTTCTACGAGTATCCCGAGGAGTCCTTCGATAACATCATCCAGCCGTTCAGCTTCCCCGAGCTGCGTCAGAAGGCTCATTTCTGCGCCATCTCCTCTACCTCCGGTACCGCTACCGAGGTCACTGCCTTCTCCGTCATCACCGACTACGCCAAGGGCATCAAGTACCCGCTGGCCGACTTCAACATCACCCCGGATGTCGCCATCGTCGACCCCGAGCTCACCTACACCATGCCTGCTAAGCTTTGCGCTCACACCGGCATGGACGCTCTGACCCACTGCATGGAGGCCTACGTTTCCACCTGCGCTTCTATGTTCACCGATGCCAACGCCCTGCACGGCATCCGCGAGATCGTCGAGTGGCTGCCCAAGTCCTATGCTGGCGACCATGAGGCCCGTCAGCACATGCACGAGGCTCAGTGCATCGCCGGTATCGCCTTCTCCTCGGGTCTGCTCGGCATCGTTCACTCCATGGCTCACAAGACCGGTGCAGCCTTTGAGAACGGTCACATCATCCACGGTGCTGCTAACGCCATGTACCTGGGCAAGGTCATCCAGTGGAACTCCAAGGATCCCCGTGCTGCCGAGCGTTACGCTTACGTGGCCAAGGAGATTCTGCACCTTCCCGGCGAGACCAACGAGGAGCTCATCGCTGCGCTCGTCCAGAAGATCCGCGACCTCAACGACCAGCTCAACATTCCGCAGTCCATCAAGGATTACGCGAATGGCGGCGTGAAGGTCGACGCCGAGAACCCGCAGATGGTTTCCGAGGAGGAGTTCCTCGCCAAGCTGCCCGAGATCGCCGCGAACGCCGAGACCGACGCCTGCACGCCGGAGAACCCGCGTGAGACCAAGGCTGCCGACTTCGAGAAGATCCTCAAGGCCTGCTACTACGACACCGACATCGATTTCTAATCGACTCTTGTTGTCGTAACGAGGGGCTCCGCACGTATTCGTACGGAGCCCCTTTTTTATTATTAGAGAATGGGATAGTTATGGCTGCAATTTTCAATAGCCCCAGCAAGTACATCCAGGGTCCGGACGAGCTCGCCAAGCTCGGCTCCTATGTCGAGCCGCTCGGTGCTAAGGCCCTCGTCATCGTGACGCCTTCGGGCAAGAAGCGCGTCGGTGCCAAGATCGAGGGCGGCTTTGCCGAGGCTAAGGCCGAGCTGCTGTTTGAGGACTTTAACGGCGAGTGCTCCAAGGGCGAGGTCGATCGCCTGGTTGCGCTCGCTCGCGACAACGGTTGCGACATCATCGTCGGCGTCGGTGGCGGCAAGATCCTCGACACCGCGAAGGCCGTCGCCTATTACCTGGAGTCCCCGGTTATCATTTGCCCCACCATTGCTTCGACCGATGCCCCGTGTTCGGCGCTTTCGGTGCTCTATACCGATGACGGCCAGTTCGACAAGTATCTCTTCCTTAAGGCAAACCCCAACATTGTCCTTATGGACACGACGGTTATCGCGGCGAGCCCGGTGCGCCTGACGGTTTCCGGTATGGGCGATGCGCTCGCAACCTATTTCGAGGCTCAGGCGACGCACGATGCCGACGGCGGCACCTGCGCTGGCGGTAAGGGCGGAATGGCCGGCCTGGCGCTCGCCAAGCTCTGCTATGAGACGCTCATGGCCGATGGCGTCAAGGCCAAGGTTGCGCTGGAGAAGGGTGCGCTCACGCCTGCCGTCGAGCATATCATCGAGGCCAATACGCTGCTTTCGGGCATTGGCTTTGAGAGCTCGGGCCTTGCTGCTGCTCATGCCATCCACAATGGCCTGACGATGCTGCCCGAGTGCCACGGCATGTATCACGGCGAGAAGGTCGCCTTTGGCACTATCGTCCAGCTGGTACTCGAGGATGCCCCGACTGAGAAACTCGAGGAAGTCTTGGGCTTCTGCATTGAGCTGGGCCTGCCGGTCACGATGAAGGAACTTGGCGTTGCCGAGCTTACGCGCGAGCAGGCCATGATTGTTGCCGAGGCCGCCTGCGCGCCCGATGACACCATGTGCAACATGCCGTTTGAGGTGACGCCCGAGATGGTCGCAAACGCCATTCTGGGTGCAGACGCACTGGGCCACTACTATCTCATGGATGAGTAAATCAAGCTAAGGAAGGGGCAAAGGGGTCAGGTTACTTTGCACCAATCGTTGTTTGATGAAGGGTGGATTCTCGTATGGCGCTTCCTATGGTTTACGGCGGTCCCGGCCGGTATGTTCAGGGGCCGGGGGAGCTTTCGCGCCAGGGCAGGTATTTGTCATGGTTGGGCTGCGCTGCCTATGTCTTGTTTGACCAGGGCACCGAGGATCGGCTGTGCAGGCAGATCGTCGATGGATTTCTGGACGACGATTTGAGTGAGCCGTTCTTTAAGATTTATGACGGTCCGTGTACGGAAGATGCCGTTGTCGAAATGGCCAAGGAAGCCCGGGCCGAGTATTGCGACATGGTGGTGGGCATTGGCGGCGGCAAGATGCTCGATATCGCCAAGGCAGTAGCGTTTTATGCTGAGCTGCCGTTGTGCGTATGTCCCACGGCGGCCTCGATGGATGGTCCGTGCAGCGCGATTTCGGTGCTGTATCACGAGGATGGGTCGTTCGATCGCTATCTGATGCTCGAGAAGAATCCAGACCTGGTCGTGGTCGATACCAACGTGGTCGCGGCGGCCCCACTGCGTATGACGGTCGCTGGTATGGGCGATGCGCTGGCAACGTACTTCGAGGCGCGTTCGTGCGCCGCGGCGAGAGGTGCGAACGAGCACGGTGGCGCGCCGGGACACTTGGCCCTGGTCGCGGCACGTGCCTGCTACGACACGCTTATGGAATGCGGCGTCGCTGCCAAGCGCGATCTCAAAAAGGGACGTATATCGCCGGCGGTTGAGCGCCTGATCGAGTGCAATATTCTGCTCTCGGGCGTCGGTTTTGAGAGCGGTGGCTTGGCGTTGGCGCATGCCATCGCCAACGGCCTGACGATTTTGCCCGAGTGCAAGGCCATGCACGGCGAGGCCGTAGCGTTTGGTCTGGTGGTCCAGCTGCGCCTGGAGCGTGCGCCCGAGCTTGAACAGGTACTCGAGTTTTGTCAGCGCGTTGGTCTGCCGACGACGCTCGAGGAGCTGGGCCTTGGCGAGATTTCCGATGCCGACCTGATGAGCGTTGCGGATGCGGCCTTTAGAAACGAACGCAATATGGCCAACGAGCAGGCCAAGGTGACCAAACAAAAGCTCGTCGAGCTCATGCGCGAGGCATAGTTTGGCGTTTGATTGACCTTGTGCAATCGAGGCGGCGATAGGCCGTGGCTATTTGCCTCAAAGGTGCTCCGCGTGTAATTTGCCCGAGGCGTGGGCCGATAGCGTATCATTATCTCTTGCTTGTTTGCACTGCTCAGGGAGGGGCCGCGCATGGCGCAGGAACACGATCTGTTTGATGACATTATCGAGATCAGCAAGGGTTTCGACTTTCTTAAAAACCCGCTTGGCGGTGTGACCGATGCACTCGATCCGTCGGCGCCGCAGTGGAATCCTGCCGACTATAAGGAGCGTCCGCGCGGCAACACCATTCCGTGCCTGACCTGCAAAAACGAAAAGAGCGGTTGCACCGCGTGCATGGACGTGTGCCCGGTCAACGCCATCGAGGTCGAGGAAGACGCCATCGAGATCCTCGACTCCTGTCGCAAGTGCGGCCTGTGCGCCGCTGCCTGTCCGACCGAGGCGATCATCTCGCCGCGCCTGGCGCCCAAAAACCTGTATGACGATATCGTCTCTGCAGCTACGAGCCACGAGACCGCCTACGTTACCTGCACGCGCGCCCTCAAGCGCATGCCGCGCGAAAACGAGGTTGTCGTTGCCTGCGTGGGCGATATTACTGCCGAGACTTGGTTCTCGGTACTGGCCGACTTTCCCAACGTGAGTGTGTATCTGCCGTTGGGCGTGTGCGATAAATGCCGCAACACCGGTGGCGAGGACATTCTGGGCGAGGCGATCGCCACTGCCGAGGAGTGGGCCGGTACGGGCATGGGCCTGGAGGTCGACCCCAAGAGCCTCAAGTGCCATAAGCTTCGCGAGTACGAGCGCAAGGAGTATATGGAAAAGATCGCCCGCACCACGGGCCTAACCGTGACTAAGCTCAACCCGGCGACTGCGGCACTGGCCTCAGTGACGCAGAAGTTGAAGGCCCACCGTCACCAGATCACGCAGCTTGAGCGTACGCTCAACACCATGTGCGGCACCACGACGACTAAGCGTCGCCGTACGCTTACGCATGGGCGCCAGCTGGTACTCTCGACGCTGCAAAACCACCCCGAGCTTGCCCAGAACATGCAGGTGAGCACGCCTGAGTGTGATTTTGACAAGTGCACGTCGTGTGGCGAGTGTGTCAATGTATGTCCCACGTTCGCTTGCGATCTGGTGGGAAGCGGCCGCTTTGCGTTGGAGTCCACGTATTGCTTGGGCTGCGGTGCCTGCGTCAAGGTTTGTCCCGAACATGCGCTCAAGCTGGTCGAACACGATGCGTCCAACCTGGTTGTCGTTGACCCCGAGGCCGAGGAAAAGGCCGCCCAGAAGGCTAAGGCCCACGAAGAAGCCCAGAAGGTCAAGGCCGAGGCAAAGGCCAAGCTCGACAAGATGCTCGACCAGGTGGAAAAGCTCGCGGACTAGTCAGCGACCTCTATCTCTGCTTCATTCGTGCCGCCGTGGCGTCCGGGTTCGCCCAGATGCTGCGGCGGCGCTATACTTATGCAGTTTGAAATGCTTGTACCAAAAGGAGCTGTCGTGTCCCTTTCCATCGGTATCGTGGGCCTGCCCAACGTGGGCAAGTCGACGCTGTTCACCGCGCTTACCAAAAAGACCGGCCTTGCCGCCAACTATCCGTTCGCCACGATCGACCCCAACGTGGGTATCGTCGATGTGCCCGATAGCCGTCTGCAAAAGCTCGCCGACATCGTCAACCCGGGTCGCATTGTGCCGGCGACGGTCGAGTTCGTCGACATCGCAGGTCTGGTGAAGGGCGCTAATGAGGGCGAGGGCCTGGGCAACCAGTTCCTGGCTAACATTCGCGAGACCGACGCTATTTGCGAGGTCGTGCGCTACTTTAAGGATCCCAACGTCATGCGCGAGGTGGGCCGCACGGGCGAGTTCGTCGATCCCACCGGCGATGCCGACACCATCATGACCGAGCTCATCCTGGCCGACATGGGCACGCTCGAGAAACAGCTGCCCAAGCTCGAGAAGGAGGCCAAGCGCGACAAGGAGCTCATGCCCAAGTTCGAGGTGGCCAAGCGCCTGCTTGCCTGGCTCAACGAAGGCAAGCGCGCCGCGTCCATGGAGATGACCGACGAGGAGCGCGCCGCCGCCAAGGGCCTGTTCCTGCTCACCATGAAGCCCATCCTGTATGTGGCCAACGTGGACGAGGACATGCTCAACGAGGACCTGGCGCCCATCGATGGCGTCAAGCCGCTGCCGATCTGCGCCAAGATCGAGGCCGAGCTTTCCGAGCTCGATCCCGAGGATGCGGCCGACTACCTGGAGAGCTTGGGCCTGGAGCAGCCCGGTCTGGACGTGCTCGCACAGGCAGCCTACAAGCTGCTCGGCCTGCAGTCGTTCTTTACGGCCGGCGAGATGGAGGTCAAGGCCTGGACGGTGCGCCAGGGCGCGACCGCCCCGCAGGCCGCCGGCGTCATCCACACCGACTTTGAGCGCGGCTTTATTAAGGCCGAGGTCATTGGCTATGACGACTACATCGAGCTCGGCGGCGAGCAGGGCGCCAAGGCTGCCGGCAAGCTGCGTATTGAGGGCAAGGACTATGTCGTGGCCGATGGCGACGTCGTGCACTTCCGCTTTAACGTGTAAGGACGACGCGCATGTTCAAATATGGCAAAAAGGCCGGCTATATGGGTATTGTGCTGCTCGTGCTTGCGGTGATTCCGCTGGTGGTCGCAGCGTGTGTTATCCCCAACATTGGTCCCGAGGTGGCAACAAAGTTTAATGCCGCCGGCGAGGTGACGCGCTGGGGCAAGAGCTACGAGTTGCTGGCACTGCCGGTGCTCAACCTGCTGCTGAGCGTGGCGACGTACTTTACGGCAGGGCGCCAGGCTAAAAACAATGATGACTCCGCCGCCATGGCGCGCATCGTGTGCGAGCGCTACCTGCGCAACGGCTGCATCACGGGCGTGTTCCTCAACGTGATCAACGTTTACTTTATGTACTCGGCGATTACCGGGACGGGCTTTGGCTTTGGTTTCTAGCCTGTCCTTTTAGGCAACGAGCCTGCACGCATATTCAATGGCTGCTGCGAGGCCGCCGCTCGATCGTGGTTTAAAGACCATATCGGCGGCGGCCTCGTTTTCGTATCCGGCGCCGCGAAGGGCGAGTGCGATACCGGCTTCCAGGAGAAGGGGCAGGCCGCGTTGGCTGGTTGCGATTACGGCAGCCTGATTGAGCGAGCAGCTATGCGTTTGGCATTGGATGGCAAGTTCACCTTGCGCCGGGCAAGGGATCAGAACGGCGGCGACGCGACTTGATAGCAATGCAAATGCTGTGCGCTCATCGGGCGAAAGGCATTCAGCTTCAACGACGACGAGCTTGGGCGGTGCGCTGTTTGTGCGAAGCGTGGCTCGGTACATGCGGACCGAAGAACCCGACATAGAAAACTCCTGTGTATTCGTTTAAACGTAAACTATAGTTTACGTTTTTGTTCAGCTCCATTTCAAACTCGGCTGCATGGACGAACGTGCGAAACAGATTCTTGGCAAGCGAGTCGAGCAGACGCGCAGGGACCTTGGTATCTCCAAGGTCGATTTTTGTGTGGCGACAGGAATCAGCCGACCCTACCTCGACCGAATCGAAGATGGGACGGCAAATTTCACGCTCAAGGTTCTATTTAAGATCGCGCCCGCACTCGGCATGACGGTGTCAGAGCTTCTCGAGGGTATCGAATAGGGAATACCCGTCGACAACTGAATTAGGCCATCGGGATGCGGTCGTGGTTGACTTGGCTGTAGAACAGGCGCTGGATCTCGGCGGCATCGCGTGACTGGCCGAGCGCCCACATGGTCTTGGCCACGAGCGTCTCGGTGGTCATGTCGTCGCCGCGCAAAATGCCCGGATGATCGGCGTAGGCACGGCCGACCTCATAAACACCCAGGTCAAGGCCCTCTTCGGGGACCTGCGTGGTCATAACGACGGTGCGGCCCGAATCGACCCAGCGGAAAATCGCCTCTTGGAACGACTCGCCCGACTCGCCAAACTCGGGGATACCGCCAATGCCAAAGGTCTCAAGGATTACAGCGTCGTAGCTATCGGCAAGGGCGTCGAGGATGCCCGGGTTTACGCCGGGCGTGAGCTTGAGTACAAATACGCGCGGGTCGATGCTGTCGTAGAAACGCACCGGGTTTTCGCCCTGATGCGTGCCGTGAAGCCCGTTGCGCACGATGCGGTCGTTGCGGATATAGGCGATGGGCGGATAGTTGACGCTAATGAACGCGTTAAAGCTCATGGTGCGCTGTTTGCGGGCGCGCGTACCGGCAATGGCTACGCCGCCAAACACGATTGAGACGTCGTGCGAGTGCTCGTCGAGCGCATAGAGCAGGCTCTGGTACAGGTTGAGCTTGGCGTCGGTAAAGGGATTGCCCATGGGCTTTTGCGAGCCGGTGAGTACGATAGGCTTGGGGCTGTCCTGAATCAGATAGGAAAGCGCCGCCGCGGTGTAGCTCATGGTGTCGGTGCCGTGCAGAATCACGAAGCCGTCGTGGTCGGCATAACCCTCGACGATGACGTCGCGGATGCGCATCCAGTCACTGGGGCGCATATTGGTGCTGTCGATGTTCATGGGCTGCACGACGTCGAGCTCGCAGAGGCTCGAGATCTCGGGGACGCTCTGGGCGAGCTCCTCACCGGTCAGGGCGGGGGAGAGGCCGTTGCCGTCCTCGGTCGATGCGATGGTGCCGCCCGTGGCGATGAGAAGGATGCGCTTCATGCTGGTATTCCTATCGTATTTGCCGCCGCGAGGGCGGAGTCGTTCGGCAGTATTGTGGCACAGGGCGTCCAATGTTCAAACGTAATACATCATCTGTAACGTTTGGTAATACTTCAATTGCCGTCAAATAGGGGCCCTGGTCGTGCGTTTGCCGTGCGCTGATGGCTGCGAGGGACGAGAAACCCCATATAACGTGTACACTATGGAAGTTATTTTCGTTCATTCACGCGGGTGGGCACCGGCTCCCCGCCAACAAGAGGGGGAAACCATGGATCAAAAGGCTTCCGCAAAGGTCCTCGTACTCGACTTTGGTGCGCAGTACGGTCAGCTCATTGCCCGTCGCGTCCGCGACCTCAACGTGTATTCCGAGATTGTTCCCTGCGACATCTCGGCCGATGAGATTCGCGAGATGAACGCCTCTGCGCTCATCCTTTCCGGCGGCCCGGCTTCTGTGTATGCCGAGGACGCTCCGTCCATCGACCCCGCCATCTTTGACCTGGGCCTTCCCGTCCTGGGCTTTTGCTACGGCCATCAGATCACGGCCGTGACGCTCGGCGGCAAGGTTGGCCACTCCGAGGTGGGCGAGTACGGCCGCGCTACCATCACGCGCACGGCTGGCGCCAAGCTCTTTAACTCCACGCCTATGGAGCAGACCGTGTGGATGAGCCACCGCGACGCCGTGTCCGAGGTGCCCGAGGGCTTTACCGTTACCGCCAGCACCGACGTGTGCCCGGTTGCCGCCATGGAGTGCGTCGAGCGCAAAATCTTCACCACGCAGTTCCACCCCGAGGTCAAGCACTCCGAGTACGGTCAGCAGCTGCTGAGCAACTTCCTGTTTGAGATCTGCGGCCTGGAGCCCAACTGGAGCATGGACAACCTGGTCGAGACCATGACGGCCGAGTTTCGCGAGAAGGTCGGCGACGACCGCGTGATTCTGGCCCTGTCCGGCGGCGTCGACTCCTCCGTCGTGGCTGCGCTGGGCGCTCGCGCCGTGGGCAAGCAGATGACCTGCGTGTTCATCAACCACGGCCTGCTGCGCAAGGGCGAGCCCGAGCAGGTGGAGGAGGTCTTCACCAAGCAGTTTGACGTCGACTTTATCCACGTCCACGCCGAGGACCGCTATGCCGAGCTTCTGGCTGGTGTGACCGAGCCCGAGGAGAAGCGCCGCATCATCGGCACGCAGTTCTGGAATCAGGGCAGGACTCAAGAGATAAAGGAGAGAGTT
>UROC01000049.1 GCA_900549345.1 uncultured Collinsella sp. | reverse complement strand
GCTACAGATCATTTTGGAAGGCTTACGAGCATGGTGGTCCCGTCCTCGGAACTTGCTTCGGCCTCTACGGCGCCACCGTGAAGCGCTGCAATCTCCCAAACGAGCGCGAGTCCGAGTCCTGCGCCGCCGTATGCCCTGCTGCGGGATTTATCCAGGCGAAAGAACGGTTGGAAGATGCTCTCGTGGTACTGCTTGGGTATTCCCGGGCCCTGGTCCTCGACTCGCAGGAACACGCGGCTGTTGTTGTCGCAGATGGAGACGTTGACAGTCGAGCCGGGGCGGCTGTAACGGATGGCATTTTCGACCAGGTTAAACACCAGCCGATAGAGGAGCGTGTCGCTCCCGATTACTAAAGCGTCTCCAGCACAATTGAGGGCTATGCCCTTATTTTCGGCAAGTGGCGCAAGGTCGGTGAGGACCTCTTCGGACAAGGGACCAAGTTCAACATCGTCCTCGCAAGGAACGCTGCGGAGCTCACTCATCTCGAGCAACACCTTGGTCATCCGCGACATCCGCTCAGTTTGTTCTTGTAGCAGGCCGAGCAGCTCGGCTGTTTCGGGTTGCAAACCGGAGTGCTCGGAGATGAATAGTTCAATCTGTGCTTGCATAAGGGCGAGCGGGGTGCGAAGCTCGTGTGCGGCGTTGCCGGTAAACTGACGCTGTGCAGAGAACCCTTCGCCAAGACGAGCGATCATGTCGTTGAAAGAGGCGCTGCATCGTTGTAGCTCGGTGGGCACATCTTCATTGAGTCTGATTTCGCTTAGGTTGTCAGGCTGCACACGCTCAACCTGAGCTGCAAAAGCCCGTAGCGGTTTGAGTGCACGGCCGCTCACAAAGTATGCCAGCGCGCCGCCAAGGAGTGTGACTCCAGCCGTGATGTACCAGGCTGTCGTGCCAAAAGACTCCTGTGCGTCATTTACGACGATTGTGACCTTGTCATCGAGGGCCGCTTTCGTTGGGTCGAACGCCTGGAGCGAATCTTCGCCGGTTGCGTTAAAGGCCGAGATGTCGCTGCCGATGGCATCCATGTAGCGCATGCCCGTATAGCCGACCAAGCAGTTCGTCAGTACGCATGCCGCACACGTCAGCAGTGCCGTCATAATCGTTATGCGCCATTGCAGCGAAAGCCCTTTCATTCTCCATCCTCCATAACGTAGCCCTCTCCAATCCGATTGCGAATCGGGTCGTATCCCAAAGCGCTGCGTAGCTTTTTGCGGAGCGACGAGATATGAACGCGGGTTGCGTTGCTAAAGCTGTTGACGCTGCTGTCCCATACATGCTCGATAAGCTCTTCCTGGCTCACCGGCCGCCCCTGGTTAAGCATCAGGTATTCCAAGATGCCGGTCTCCTTGCGCGTGAGGGATAGGGTCTCGCCGCCCACGGAGGCGAGGCGCGCCTTGGTGTCAAAGCTCAACAATCCACAGGCTAGAACAACGTCGTTTTGCGTAAAGCGCCTGAGCGTGAGACTGCGTATGCGTGCCGCCAGCTCGTCAAGATGGAACGGCTTGGTGAGGTAGTCGTTGGCGCCCGCATCGAGCCCCGCTACCTTGTCGGAGACCTCGCCACGTGCCGAGAGCACAAGCACCTTGGTCTCACAATCAGTTGTCCTGAGTTGCCTGAGCACGGTCATGCCGTCGACATGGGGGAGATTGAGGTCGAGCACGACAAGATCAAAGGTCTCGACATCGAGCAGATCGAGGGCCTGCTGCCCGTCGTAGCAGCAGTCGACGCTATAGGCTAAGTTGCGCAGGCTGCGTGCGATCGCATCGCACAGCGCCCGCTCGTCCTCGACGACCAAGATGCGCATAACGTTCTCCTTGCATAGTCATTCGCGCTTAACACGGATTTTATAGTCGGTATGGTCCAATGGGTCGCGAAACGAAAGGAGTGGTCAGATTGTTCAAAGCGATTAAGCCTGTGGCGCAGGTGGCTTTGCTGATCGTTGGGGTAGCCATGGTTGGCTTTGGCATTATGCGCGGCGAGGCAGATGCCGTGCTGGCCAAGGCAATCAGGCTGTGCTTGGAGTGTATCGGAATTGGTTAAAAGAAAAAATACCGTATCGCATCTTTTGGCGAGATTTCGCGGATTGATTCAGGCGGCGGCAACGCTTGCGACCAATATTCACCTGCCTAACTTTGCCAAGGGCGGCATCTACCAGGGGGCGGGCAAAGCCGTCTGCGTGCCGGGGCTCAACTGCTACTCGTGTCCGGCGGCCTCGGGTGCGTGCCCCATCGGGTCGTTTCAGTCGGTGGTGGGCTCGTCTAAGTTCAGCTTTTCGTATTACGTCACCGGAACACTCATTCTGATCGGCGTGCTGCTGGGGCGTTTTGTATGCGGCTTTTTATGCCCGTTTGGATGGCTGCAAGAGCTTCTGCATAAGATTCCCGGCAAAAAGCTCTCGACGAAAAAGCTCAAGCCGCTCACGTACATCAAGTACGCCGTGCTGCTGTTTGCCGTGGTGCTGCTGCCCGTTCTGGTAGTCAACGATGTGGGCATGGGCGACCCGTTCTTTTGCAAGTACATCTGTCCGCAAGGCGTGCTCGAGGGCGCGATTCCGCTGTCCATCATGAATACGGGAATCCGTTCCGCGCTGGGAAAGCTCTTTACCTGGAAGCTCGCAATCCTCATTGTGGTTGCGGTGCTGAGCGTGCTGTTCTACCGCCCCTTCTGTAAATGGATTTGCCCCCTCGGTGCGTTTTATGCACTCATGAACAAGGTGTCTTTGCTGGGGATCCAGGTTGACCAGTGCAAATGCGTCTCGTGCGGCAAGTGCGCCAAGGTGTGTCAAATGGACGTGGACGTTACGCGTACGCCCAACCATGCCGAGTGCATTCGTTGCGGCAAATGCGTGGGCGCGTGCCCCGTCGATGCTATTAGCTTTCGCTATGGGCTGGGTGTGACGGGCGACAAACCCGCGCAGTCCACGCAAGCCTGCGAAAACAAATAGGTACCTATATAAGTTTCGATATAAACGGAGGAACCATGAAACTGTCAAAAATTGCGGCTCTGTTGATGCTGCCCGTGCTGGCGCTGACTCTCGCGGCGTGCTCTGCCCCCAAGGGCGACGCGAAGGGTGCTACGAGCGGCGATGCGCAGATTGCCGAGCTTGTGGCACAAAAGCCGTCGAGCGCCGAGGAGGCGGCCGAGCTGTACCAGCAGCTGCTGCAAAAGGAAAACGAGATCTTTGCGAGCGATAACGCCCTATGGGAAAAGGTGTTCCTTGCGGCCAACAAAGACACTCCCATGATTGAGGACGGCAAGAACTACGGTGACTTCTTGCTCGATACCATCGAGGGCGCCAAGGATCAGTTTGCGGCTGACGAGCTTAAGACGCTTAAGGCCGGCGCGCAGCAGGTCAAGGAGATCGAGGACAAGCTCATGGCGCTGGAGAAGGAGTTCCCCGGATGTGGCAGCACGCCCGGCGAGGGGGAGAGCGTTGATGCCTCGACCGCGGGTATGACCAACGGCGAGAGCGGGGAGACGAAGTTCCCCAGCTTTAAGGGCAAGGACTTGGACGGCAACGATGTAAACAGCGACGAGCTGTTCTCCAAGAACAAGGTCACCGTCATGAACTTCTGGTTTACCACCTGCAAGCCGTGCGTGGGAGAGCTGGGCGATCTGGAGAAGCTCAACAAGGAGCTTGCCGAGAAGGGCGGCCAGGTCGTGGGCGTTAATTCCTTTACGCTCGATGGCAACAAAGACGCGGTGGCCGATGCCAAGGACGTGCTTTCCAAGAAGGGCGTGACGTATAAGAACATCTGGTTTAAGTCGGACAGTGAGGCCGGAAAGTTCACCTCCAACCTGTACTCGTTCCCGACCACCTACGTGATCGACCAGAACGGTAACATTGTGGGAGAGCCGATCATGGGCGGCATCAACTCCGCTGAGCAGCGCGAGGCGCTCAACAAACTGATCGATCAGGCACTCGCGAAGAGCGAACAGTAAGTCCGTGGGACAGACAACTGAAGGGGAGTCGCTGGAAACAGCGACTCTTTTTTCTGCTTCGGGGTAGCATCATGGGTATACGTCGAAAGGGCACGCAGCTTTTCGTGCATTGCCTGAGCGGTGCGCGAAGCAACCAAGCTGTGAGTTTTCTTAAGCGTTCTGGGTATGGCAGTGTCAAGAATATCGGCGGCATAAGCGGCTACACGGGAAAGGTGGTGCGTTAGCTATGAAGGTGGTTATCGTTGGAGGCGTCGCGGGCGGCGCATCGGCGGCGGCACGTTTGCGCAGACTCGACGAACAGGCCCAAATTGTCATCTTTGAGCGCACGGGTTTTGTATCGTATGCCAACTGTGGGCTTCCGTACTACATTGGCGGCGTGATAGAAGAAGAGAGCGCATTGACGCTGCAGTCTCCCAAGGGCTTTTGGGATCGCTTTCGCATTGCGGTCAAGACGAGTCACGAGGTGTTTGCCATCCATTCCGATTCGCATACGGTCGAGGTTCGCAATATGCTGACGGGCGAGGAATTTGTCGAGACGTATGACAAGCTCATCCTGTCGCCGGGTGCAAAGCCGATTCGCCCTGCGTTGCCGGGCATCGACTCGGATAAAATCTTTAGCCTACGCACCGTTGAGGACACGCTGCGTATTCACAGCTATGTTCGAGAGCGGCGACCGAGCAGTGCCGTCGTGATCGGCGGCGGCTTCATTGGCGTCGAGACGGCGGAGAATCTGTGTGAGCTGGGGCTCCAGGTGACCCTTCTGCAGCGTCCCGTCCAGCTTATGAACAACCTGGATTACGACATGGCGACCCTTTTGCATACCGAGATGCGTGAGCACGGTATCGATCTGCGCCTCAAGGCCGATGTGACAGGTTTTGAGGAAGTTGATGGCCGCGTTGTCACCCATGTTGCGGGCGATGACCCTATCGGAGCCGATATGGTGCTGCTTGCCATTGGCGTGGCACCTGAGAGCCATCTGGCGCAAGAGGCGGGGCTCGAACTGGGCATCAAGGGGGCTATTGTGGTCAACGACCGCATGGAGACCTCTGCTGCCGACGTGTATGCCGTGGGCGATGCCGTGCAGGTCACGCATCAGGTGACCGGCGAGGACGCGGTCATTTCGCTCGCCGGCCCCGCCAACAAGCAGGGGCGTGTCGTCGCCGATGTCATAGCCGGCATGGACAGCTGCTACCTCGGATCGTTGGGCTCATCGGTTATCAAGGTATTCGACTTGACGGCGGCAAGCACGGGACTATCCGAAAAGGCGGCACACGCGGCGGGAGTTGACTGCGACAGCGTGGTCCTGTCGCCCGGTTCGCATGCGGGTTATTATCCGGGTGCAACGCCCATGACCATGAAGGTTGTCTTCGAGAAGCAGGGATTGCGCCTGCTGGGTGCGCAAATCGTGGGCATCGATGGTGTGGACAAGCGTATCGACGTTCTGGCGACTGCCATCCAGGCAGGCATGCGCGGCGATAGGCTTAAGGATTTGGACCTAGCATACGCGCCGCCGTATTCATCGGCGAAGGATCCCGTCAATATGGCGGGCTTTATGATCGAGAACCTCAATCGCGGCATACTGGCGCAGTGGCATTGGGAGGATGAGCCCAACTTGCCACGCGATGGCAGCGTGCAGCTGCTCGATGTTCGTACGGAAGGGGAGTATGAGCGCGGGCATATCGATGGTTTCGTAAACATTCCCGTCGATGATCTGCGCAATCGCCTGGGCGAGCTCGACCGGGCCAAGCCGGTTTACGTGATTTGTCAGAGCGGCATTCGCAGCTACATTGCTTGCCGCATTTTGGCGCAGCATGGCTTTGAGTGCTTTAACTTCTCGGGCGGCTATCGCTTCTTTGCAGCCGTGACTGAGGCTCGCCGCGGCAGCGCTAACGTTATGCCGTGCGGGCTCGAAAAGTAGCGCGCATTGGAATGTGACAAAGTGACAGCCTCTTTGTCGCATCGGGGATGTTATATGCGGGATGGTGCGCCATGCGGCGTGCTGTCCCGTTCGTTTTTTGGCGCGGTTCGTTACATTCTTCACTGGTATCGGCCAAAAATGAGGATAGAGTAGGACAAACGCGCCGAACGTGAACGGCGGGGGGAGCGGGCGAGCGCGCCCGCGCGAGAGAGGTTGCCGTCCATGCTGGATCTCAGAGTTATTTGCAAAAGGTACGTTACGCAGTCGTTTACGCAGGTAGCGCTCGACAGCGTAAGCCTGTCTTTTCGCGATAACGAGTTCGTAGCCGTTCTGGGTCCCTCGGGTTCGGGTAAAACTACGATGCTCAACGTCATCGGTGGACTCGATCATTTCGATTCGGGCGATCTGCTGATCGACGGCATCTCGACCAAGGACTTCAACGACCGCGATTGGGATGCCTATCGCAATAATCGCATCGGCTTTGTGTTCCAGAGCTATAACCTCATTCCGCATCAGAGCATTTTGGAAAACGTGGAACTGGCGCTTACGCTCACGGGCGTGGGGCATGCCGAGCGCCGCCAACGTGCGCGCAAGGCGCTCGAGGCAGTCGGTCGGGGCGAGCACGTTGACAAGCGCCCGAGCCAGCTTTCGGGCGGGCAGATGCAGCGCGTGGCCATTGCCCGCGCCCTGATCAATGACCCCGAGATTGTGCTGGCTGACGAGCCGACCGGCGCCTTGGACTCAACGACATCCGTACAGGTCATGGATTTGCTCAAGGATGTTGCGCGCGATCGTTTGGTCATCATGGTCACGCACAATCCCGAGTTGGCATACAGGTACGCCACGCGCATCGTCACCCTGGCGGACGGCAAGATCACCGACGATTCCGACCCCTTTGATGCTGCCGAGGCCGCGCGTCGCGAGGCCAAGCCCACGCGCAAAACCTCGATGAGCTTTGTGACAGCGCTGGGGCTTTCGGCGCGAAACCTTTTGACCAAGAAGGGCCGTACGGCTATGACGGCCTTTGCTGGTTCGA
This sequence comes from uncultured Collinsella sp., assembly GCA_900549345.1. GTDB lineage: Bacteria > Actinomycetota > Coriobacteriia > Coriobacteriales > Coriobacteriaceae > Collinsella. The sequence continues at coordinate 7,558 of UROC01000049.1, read as the reverse complement.
TCGGCATTATCGGCATTGCGGCGATTCTGGCGCTCTCCAACGGCGTAAACGGCTACATCAAAAAGGTCGAGGAGGATACGCTCTCGAGCTACCCGCTCACCATTTCCAAACAAGATTATGACCTGTCGTCCATGATGGGCGGACAGGGGGCTACGGATGAGGAGGCGTCCGAGGGCGAGGGCTCGTCCGATGACGCTACCGGTGGCAAAGCTAAGGGAACCGACAAGATCCCTGTGGTCACAGCCGTAAAGGACATGTTCGCAAGTGTTAAATCTAACGATATGACAAGCTTTAAGGCATGGCTTGACGACGGCGGCGACGGTATCGACAAAGAGGTCAACGCTATCCAGTACGGCTACGGCGTGACGCCGGTTGTCTATCGTGCGGGCAAGGGCGATGAGAAGCCTGTCCGGCTGGTGCCCAACGCTATGACCGAGGCCATGAGCGGCGGCGCAAGTTCGGCGGCAACGGTGAGCATGGATTCCATGGGAACCTCGGTCTTTAACGAGATGATTGACGACCAGAGTCTGCTCGACAGCCAGTACGATGTCGTTGCCGGCCATTGGCCTACGTCTGCCAACGAGGCCGTGATGGTGCTTTCGAGCCGCGGAACAGTGGGCGACTACACGCTCTACAGTATCGGCGCGCTGGATATCGATGAGCTCAACGACCTGGTTAACAGTGCCATGACGGCCGACGGCAAGGTCAAGACGCCCAAGACCGGCAGCGACTTTACCTACGACGATGCACTGTCCACGACGTTTAAGGTGTTGTCGCCGGCCGATGCCTATCGCAAAAACGAAGAGACCGGCATGTGGACTGACATGTCTGGCGACGCCGACTTTATGAAAGCCAAGGTTGCCGACGGTATTGACGTGCGCATTGTGGGCGTGGTGCGACCCAACGAGACGGCAAACGCGAGCGCATTGTCCCCGGGCATTGCCTATACGCATGCGCTGACTCGCCAGCTTATGGAGCGTGCTGCCGATTTGCAGATTGTGCAGGAGCAGCTTGCCCACCCCGAGACGGATGTCTTTACGGGCAAAACCTTCGACGAGCTGCAGGGCGAGGCCAAGCAAGGCGTGGATTTGAGCAGCATGTTCAGTGTGGACGAGGCGGCGCTGAAGAGCGCGTTCTCACTCGATACGTCTGCGCTCTCGGGCGCAGCCGGCGGTATGGACCTTTCTGGTCTCGACTTGTCCGGCCTGGACATTGACCTTTCGGGTGTTGGGAAGGACATCGACTTCGGCGACATCATGGCCAAAGCGCCGGCCCCAGATTTCTCGGGCATCTTTGATGGTCTTGAGCTCACGCCTGAGCAAATGCAGCAGGTGGGAGCACTTGCCAACCAGCTGTTTGAGGGCTTTATGCGCTCTGATCAGTTTAAGGCGCTGTCACCCGAAGACCTTAAAGACGCGTCAAAGCTCGCTGCCGCATTCTCGGCATATCTTGAGAATGATGCCGCAGCCCAGCAATACCTGGCTCAGCTCAGGGCGCTCGGCGGCGATGCCCTGGCCGAGCGTCTGCAGCAGGTGATGGGCGACTATGTGCAAAAGCAGCTGGCTCCGTATTTGCAGCAGTCTATGGATCAGGTGATGAAGGCGGTCAGCGAGCAGATTGCGACGACGGTATCAACCCAGCTCAAGGCGGGTGCGGCAGGGCTCACGGACCAAATGGCGACGCAGATGTCTTCGAGTTTTGCCAACTTGGCGAGCGCCATGCGCGTGGATGCGAACGCCTTTGCTCGCGCTATCCACTTTAACATGGACGCTGAGGACCTGAGTTCGCTCATGATGAGCTATGCCAAGGCGTCGAAGCTCACCTACGACAACAATCTGACCACGTTGGGCTATGCGGACGAGGCGGACCCCATTTCGGTCAAGATTTTCCCGCGCGACTTTGAGGCCAAGGAGCGCGTGCTCGATTACATCGATGCGTACAACAAGCAGGTCAAAGCCGCTGGTCACGATGAGCAGGCAATCTCGTATACCGACTACATGGGCATCATCATGGGCTCGGTGACCGACATCGTGAACACCATCAGCTTGGTGCTCATCTCATTCGTGAGTATCAGTTTGGTGGTGAGCTCCATCATGATCGGCATCATCACCTACATCAGCGTGCTGGAGCGCAAAAAGGAGATTGGCATCCTGCGCGCGATCGGCGCGTCGAAGCGCAATGTGGCCAACGTGTTCAACGCCGAGACTTTCATCGAAGGCCTCATTGCCGGCGTCTTTGCCATTGTCGTCGTGGTGGCTGTGAGCCTTCCGGTTAATGCCTGGGCGCTTGCGGCCAAGCAGGTACCCAATCTGATGAGCCTGCCCGTGCAGGATGCGCTGGTGCTTATTGCAGTTTCGGTGCTGCTGACGGTCGTTGCCGGCCTGCTGCCGGCCCGCAGCGCATCCAAGAAAGACCCTGTGGAAGCCCTACGCTCCGAATAATGTGACAAAGGGACAGTCCCTTTGTCACATTGGATGAAAAGGCGCGGGAAGGGGGTGGCCCCTTCCCGCGCCTTCTAGTTTGTTTTGCCCATCAGCGTAATACGGACGCTTGGATGGGTGTACTCGTCAAACTCGTCCTCGGGATCCGTATCAAACGAGTAATACGTTTTGATGAGGTCGTCACTCGTCCTGATAGAGATTCTCTCGTAGAGTGAGCCGTTCAAAAATGCCTGCCTAAACTCTTCGGGGAGTTTCTGCGGTGCCAAGAGCTCGGGGCTCACCGTCTTGACGTCAACGGTTTGAACGGCAGAGGAAAGCTCGTCAAGCTCGCGTTCGATGCGGGCAAGGTTATCCTCGAGGCTCGCGCTGGGGTCGACCTCTGCCGCGTAGCTCACTTCCTTGAGCGTCCCCTTGTTGTCAAAGTCCAGATACGTATAGGTCTTCTGGGCGTCGGAGTCGCCTTCGTGCAGATAGCCGCGGACATGATAGCCGTAATCTTGATATCGCTCGTAGGGATCATCGGCGGACACGTGCTCGCATGCGGGCTCTAATGCCTTGCGAGCGATGGCGATCTGCTCGGCCGCGGCCGCTGCGTTCTGTTGCATCTCGATGTTTCCCTGCGCCAGCTGCGGGATATAGGCACCGCACACGATCGCGAGGGGCAGCGCCACAAGCGCGACGATCCACTTTTTTGCACGGGGGATAGGCACGCCACAGGCCTCTGCCATGGCCTTTGCGTTGGCAAAGCTTTCGGCGAGCACGTCTGCCGCGGTGGCGACGGCGCCTACGGCAGCGGCGACTTCTGCCGCGCCGCCCAGGTTGCGTGCGGTCTCGTTGTCGCTGTTCTTGAGCAGGCGCGCGGCGGCCTGCGTACCGATAACACCTGCGATTTGTGCCGAGCGGTCTTTCTCAGCCTGCTCGACGACGAGTCGGTGCTGCATTTCTTTCCACTGCTTGCCGCGCATGCCAAAGCGCGGCGCGAGCGCGCAGTAGCAGAAGATGGCGAGCTCGACGGCGGTGAGCGCCAAGGCGGTCATCATGCCCGTCTCCTGGAAGCTTTCATGATGGAAGACGATATCGTCAATCATTTCGAAGGGAATAATCAAAAAAGGCAGCACAAACGCCATGGCAAGCGCTGCGCCGGCAATCTTGGGATAGATGCAGTATCGCTGGATACGCTTGCGTTCTTGTTCGGAAAGTGTTGCCATGGCTGATCCTTGGTGTCGTAACGGTCGTTGCGGCGCATGGGGCGCGGGGCGCATCAGTTTGAGCTAGCGCTGGATAAGAACATAGAGCAAGATGCTCATCGCGATGAGCAAGAAGCCTGCGATGTTAAACATCAGTGTGGCAAAGTTGCCCACGATGGGGCGTTCGACATAGCTTTTGTCTGGGTTGCTGGGGTTGTAGTACACGGTCATTTGGCTACCGAGGGGCCAAAGCTGCTCCGCGAGGGTGCCTAGGCGGGCGATGGGGCCTGTCTGCACGTGCAGCCAGCCCTTGGCGTCTTCGTAGGCGGTGGCTTGCGTGCGGATGGGGAGTCCCGACAAGCTTTTGGTCTTTATGCCACGGAATTGTTTTTTCGCGCGGTATTGCGTGCCGTCGACGGCGTATTCCAAAACGGGATACATCCTGCCTTCGCCCATAAAGCGATGGTCGATGACCGTTCCCATGGTCACGGCGGTACAGGCCTTGGCTTTCTTGCGAGCGGCGGCTTTCATGAGCGCGCTCACTCCGATAAGCAGGATGCCGATGCCCCCAACCAAGATGAGCGCGAGCAGGGATATCTGCGACGTGGTCACGGCGTTCTCCTTTGGCGCGATACCGTCATATGTGACTCAGTATAGAGAACCCCCGCCCTCGGTGGGCGTATTATGTGACAAAGGGACAGTCCCTTTGTCACATTGATTTGAGAATGGATGTTGATGTATTTATCGCTGGCTCCTATGGAGGGGATTACCGGGCATGTGTTCCGTCGCGTGCATGCGGAGTGCTTCGGCGCGCTCGATTGTTATTACACGCCGTTTTTGCCGCCGCCGCGGGTGGGCAATCGCTTTGGCGGCAAGGCGTTTAAAGAGGTCGATCCTGCCAACAACCAGGGACTTAACGTGGTGCCCCAGCTGATGTCCAAGAATGCGGACGAGTTTGTGTGGGCGGCGCAGGTGCTTGCCGATATGGGTTACCGCGAGGTCAACCTCAACCTTGGCTGCCCTTCGGGTACGGTGGTCGCGAAGGGCAAGGGTTCGGGCTTTCTGCGCAATTTGGATGAGCTCGAGGTGTTCTTGAGCGACGTGTGCGAACGCTCGCCCTTGCCGGTGTCGGTCAAGACCAGACTGGGGCTCGAATGCGATGACGAGTACGAGCGCGTGCTCGACCTCTATTGCCGAATGCCGCTGGCGGAGTTGATCGTGCATCCGCGCGTGCAAAAGGACCGTTATACGGGCTCACCGCGCAAAGAGTTTTACGGCGAGACGCTGGAACGGGCGCCGTTCCCCGTGGCCTATAACGGCGACATCTTTGATCTTGAGGACATGGATGCGCTGGTGAAGGCCTATCCCGGAACACGCCACGTAATGTTGGGGCGCGGCTTGCTTGCGAATCCCGCGCTGGCTCGCATGGTTAAGGGCGACCCTGCCGCTACCGCCGCTGAGCTGCAACGCTTCCATGACATGCTGTTTGCGGCCTATGCGGACGAGATTGGGGGCAACGCGGTCTTTCGCATGAAGGAGTGGTGGTTCTACGCCAAATGCGCCTTTGCCGATCCCGCGACCGTTCACAAACTCGTACGCAAGACCAAAAAGGTCGATGAATACCGTGCCGCTGTCGACCGTGTCTTTCGCGAGCAGCAGCTTGCGCCCATCGCCCGCTTTTGTGGCTAAATGATCCCTTGGGGACGGAGAAGAACGGATCGCCTGTGCCGGACCCATGCAAAAAACTGTACGCCAGCATCCAAGGATGTCGAAAAATATCGTTTTTGGATGCTGACGTACATGTTTGGTTCGGCAGGGGACTAGGCAATCATTGCATCGAGTGTAATGAGTTCCCTGAGTCGCTCCGTGCGCGTTTGCCCATGGCGCTTTGCCTTTGCGTCAAATGCTTCAAGAACCGATTCGCCCACACGTGCCGATAAAACAACGCTTGGTTCATCGGAAATCGGCGGCCTTCCCAACTTGACGGTGTGGCCCTTCGGCCACTCATCTTTTTCGTATGCCGCTGCGGCTTTTTCTAGCTCACCGGGAGCAAACCCCATCATCTTTTCGAGCTGTTTAGCGTCCATAGCGCCTCCTATCGATCGATTCCGATTTCCCTGAGCACCTTGCGCGTAGGAGGGACAAGGGCGTGGTAAATGATGTAACCATCCCGATCGGGGCAACATCGAGCGATGAGCTCCATGAGGCGGCTTCTCTTTTTGTATACAATTTTGTAGACAAAAATACAAGTAACTAGTCATTTAAGAACGTCCCCAACGACTGCCCACAAATAGCTGTACGTCAGCATCCAAAGATGTCGAAAAATATCGACTTTGGATGCTGACGTACATGTTTGTGCCGTATGGGTTTGTGCGTTGGGGCCGGCCGACCGCAATAGAACGCTAGAGCAGGTTCTTCTGTATCCACGCGATGATGTCGCCCGACTCGTAGAGTGGCGTGCCGTCAATGAACAGGCAGGGAACTTGGCGCTTTCCGCCGACGGCGATGAGCGTCTGCTCGGCATCGGAATCGGTCGAGATATTACGCTCGGGGATGGTCACGCCGTTATCGGCCAGGAAACGCTTGACCTTTATGCAATACGGGCAGCCGGTCATAACGTAGAGCGCGAGCTCGTGATCAGTAGCCATAGGTCTCCAATCGGTTGAGGTTTCGATTGAAATACCCAAAGCCGCCGCGGTCTATGCACGCGTCAACGACGACTCGATTGCCTGTACCAGAAACGCCGTGGCGCCGGTGCCGCAGGGCTTGTCGTAGTAGTCAACAAAGCGCTGGTCGGCAAGATAGCCGTGGGCGAGGCCCAAGTACGCCTCGTCTTGGGGCTCGCATCCCCAGTTGAGAGCAATCCAGCGACGATGCATCGCGACAAGCTTGCGAGCCTCGCTTCCATCCGGTTCGCCGTCGCTCATGGCAATCGAGAGCTGGCCCAGAATAGCGCGTTCAAGTTCCTTCATGTCGTTCCATGTCTGAGGATCCATATCCAGTAACGTTTCGTTTGCTGCATCGATAGCCTCATCGCCATAGCGCGCCCGCGCTTCGGCGCCGTAGCGCTCCTCGTTTTCTTGCACGGCGCGCCAGCGTTCCAGTTGCGGCAGCACGGCGCCCATGAGCGAGACAGCTTCGTCGAGCGACATACCGGTGTTTTGTGCCAGGCGCGGGGCACAATCCTCGATCATTGCCTCCATCGTAGTGTCGTAGGTGTACTTGCCGTGGTCGTAGCACCACTTGCAGTAATGATCGGTCGCGGTGCCCGCAGCATCGGTGCCGCAGTCGTCGGGCGTGAGCACCATGCCGCAGCTCTGACAATAGTGCTCGGGCATTTCGAGCAGGTGCGACAGCGGCTCTCCGGTAACGGCGGCAATGAGCTTCATCATGTCGATGCCCGGGGTGACTTCGCCGCGCTCCCAACGGCTCACGGCTTGGCGCGTGACGTAGAGCTTGGCGGCGAGCTGCTCTTGGGTAAGGTTGTTGGCGCGGCGGACGGCGATGAGTTTTTCTGCAAAGGCCATGACGGCTCCTTTCTGGTGCTTGTTGGCTTAAGCATACGCGGCAGCCGATGTCCTTCCAAGCAACCGTTGGTTGCATGCAGATGACGATGAGAGAGAATCGCAGCCTGCGCCCCGCGCGCCTGTGCCGTACAATGACCGGCATGGAACCTATTGCACGCATACATACCGACCTGCCGCAGAAGTTCGGCATTCCGCGCAACAGTTTTTTGGCGCCCCATCTGCAGGGACGCATCGTTTTTGAGCCGGAATTTGCCTCCAATGCAGCGGTTGAGGGCCTGGACTCCTTCTCTCACCTATGGCTGCTCTGGCGCTTCGAAAACGGCACGCCCGGCGGCACGGCTAAAGATATGGCTCTGTTAGACCGGAATTGACACGACCGGCTGCCCTCTTGCCCTCGAGTTAA